>PLEB01000111.1:8789-14934 GCA_003136915.1 Chitinophagaceae bacterium | reverse complement strand
CGCCCTGAACCTGGTGTATATTGGTTTTCATATTCCGGATACAGATCCCGCGCTCAAAAATATCGACAGTAAGATATTGTTGGATAGAACCTACGGACTAATAAAGCAAAAAGGATATTCAGTTCAAAACCTGGATTCCACGGTTTGTCTCGAGAAACCCAAAATCATTCCCTATACAAATCAAATGCGGGAATCCATTTCCAGGATCCTGGAGATCGACACGGATGATATTTCCATAAAAGCCACGACAACAGAAAAAATGGGATTTGTGGGACGCGAAGAAGGAATAGTTGCCTATGCTGTCGTATTGTTGAAGAAACCTGAATAATTACCTTTGAGCCCATGCCATCCCTTCCGGTTAAAATCATCAATAAATCATCCAATCCCCTTCCAGCCTATGCCACCGCCGGTTCTGCGGGCATGGATCTGATTGCAGATATTCCCCAGAATGTTACGCTCCGGCCGATGGAACGTCAATTGATACCTACAGGTATATTCATTGAACTGCCTCCGGGTTATGAAGCCCAGGTGCGGCCACGCAGTGGATTGGCAATCAAGCACGGCATCACCTGTTTGAATTCGCCCGGAACCGTTGATGCAGATTACCGGGGAGAGTTAAAAGTGATCCTGATCAATCTTTCCGACAGGGTTCAGATCATCCATCCGGGTGAGCGGATAGCGCAGATGATCATCAGTTCCGTGGAGAAAGTTGTTTGGGTGCCGGTAGAAGTAATCGATCAAACCGTAAGAAACGAAGGCGGATTCGGACATACGGGAAAAAGATAAATATGGATAAGACGAAAAGAATGTATCGCCTGTTCTTAAGAATGATTCCGGCCCTGATGCTGTTTGTCATTTCGGTTGCGGGTTGCCGTTCGGCAAAAAAAATTACAACGGCAATAGCCAAAAAAGATACGGTGATTGCTAAACCCGTTGATACCGCCACCGCTGAGGACCTCAAGGCAGATTCGTTCCGTTATATCCGGCAATTATACAGCCATATAAAAGCCAGCCGCATTCGCTGTACCTCCTTCTCTGCAAAAATGAAGGTTCATTATGAAGGAGGCGATGGAAAAGACTATGAATTCAATGCTTTTATCCGGCTTCAGAAAGATCAGATGATCTGGGTTTCCATCAATGCCGTCCTCGGCATAGAGGCTTTCCGGGCACTCATTACGCCGGACAGTGTTAAGGTGCTGAATAAGCTCGATAAAGTGTACCAGCTAAGATCGGTAGGGTACCTCCAGGAGATCACCCATCTTCCATTTGATTTTCAAACCCTGCAGGACCTTATTCTCGGGAATCCGATCTACCTGGACAGTAATATTCTTTTCTACCATAAGGATGAAAAGGGAATTTCTTTGATGAGTGAAGGAATGCAGTTCAGAAATTATATTACACTGAATAAAGATGATCTTACGATCAGGCACAGTAAGCTGGATGATGTTGACAGGCTGCGTGCCCGCTCATGCGATCTTACTTACGGTGACTATGAGAAAGTGGACAGTTTGCATTTTTCAACTTTCCGAAAAATTGCCGTTGCTGAAAAAGCAAGACTGGATATTGAATTGACCTTCAGGCAATATTCTTTTAACGAAGATTTAAACTTCCCCTTTAACATACCAAAAAATTATAAACCGAAATAGGCGTTATACAGTAACTTTCAGCTACAACGCTCATGATGAATATGCGCAAACCGGTATTCCTTTTTGTTTTAATGCTTTGCTTTTCTGTGGTTTCCCTGGCACAGACTCCGGCCCAAACCCGCAGTGATCTTGAAAAAGAGAGGGCCTCTATCCAACAGCAGATTGAAGAGGTTAAGCATTCGCTGGATATTACCAAAAAAAACCGGCGGGAAACGCTCGGGCAGCTTGCGCTCCTGCAAAGACGATTGCGTCTGAGGCAGGAGGCAATCGCAAACATAAATCGTCAGCTTGATTTTATTCAGGCTGATATGAATAACTCCTGGTCGGAAATCCTCAAACTGAAAAAAGAACTCGATACGCTGCGGAAGCAATATGCGGAAAGTGTGGTATATGCATATGAAAACCGGACGAACTACGATTTCCTCAATTTTATTTTTGCCGCCAGCAATTTCAATGATGCACTGAAAAGGGTTGAGTACCTGAAATCATACCGGGCATATCGGGAAGAACGGGCTCAGAATATCGATAAGACCCACCAGTTGCTTCAGAATAAAATAGACGGTCTTAAAATAAAACGCGTCGAAAAAGATGAGGCCCTGGCCAAACAGAATAAGGAAAGGCAGGTGCTCGAGGTGGAAAAAAAGGAAAAGGATGAAGTAGTAAGCAGTCTTCAGTCGCATGAAAAGGAACTGAAAAAAGAAATGAACCTTAAGCAGCGGCAGGATCAGAAATTGGGAAATGCCATAGCTGCAGCGATTCGGCGTGCGAGAGAAGAGTCCATCCGGGAAGCAAAGAAAAATGCCGCCTCAACGGCAGCAGCCGGCGCCCCGGAGAAAACAGACAATGCCAAAACAAATCCGGTTGCATCTGTTCCTGGTACGATCTCATCTTCCAAACCCGCCGCTAAGCCGGCTGATAAACCATTTGATACGCGCACTGATATTGCGTTGTCAGATAATTTTGAAAAGAACAGGGGTCATCTCCCATGGCCCGTGAATTCAGGGAATATTGCCATGCGGTTCGGTCCCCACGAATACATCAAGGGCATCGTTCATAATAACCAGGGTATCACGATTGAATGTGCAGCGGGTTCATCCGTTTTGGCAGTGTTCGACGGAGAAGTACAAAACGTATTCAATGTCGGGGATGTTACTGCTGTAATGATCCGCCATGGGAAATATTTTACAACCTATAGTAATCTTGCATCCGTTTCCGTTTCCCGGGGACAAGCAATCAAAACCGGCCAGCTATTGGGAAAACTCGCTGATATCGGCCAACTGGAATTCGTGCTTTCAGACGATAAGGATCACCTCTTTGATCCCGAAAGATGGCTGCGGCGGTAGGCTGCCTAGATAGGATTCTTTCTTCTCAGCGGTTTCTTCTCCTCAAGGTTCGCAACCAGAAACCTGTCGTATAAGCGTTCGTATTTAGGGACTATCTGATGTATATCGAACTTCATGGCCTGCTCGGCAGCGTTACGCTTGAATCTGTTCAGAATATCTTCATCCGATAAGATGGCAATTGCATTCCGGCTCATAGATTCCACATCACCCACGGAACTCATAAATCCGGTCTTGCCGTTTACATTGATCTCCGGTAATCCGCCTGCGTCGCTGGAGATCAGCGGCACGCCTGCGGCCATGGCTTCGAGGGCGGCCAATCCGAAACTTTCATATTCGGATGGAAGAATGAAAAGATCAGCTACCGCCAGAATTTCTTCGATCTGTTCCTGTTTGCCAACGAACCGGATCTCATCACAGAGATTTAATTTACGGCAAAGATTTTCGGTGGCCGGACGTTCGGGCCCGTCTCCCACGAATAATAATTTCGAGGGAATTTCTTTGGTAACTTCTGCAAAAATGTTTACTACATCGAGCACGCGTTTTACTGCCCTGAAATTGGAAGCGTGCACCAGAATGCGCTCTCCGTTTGGAGCGATTACCTTGCGGAATGCGTCGATGGGCTTTTTCTGAAACCGTTTTACATCCACAAAATTGTAGATCACTTCTATTTCCTTTTTGATATCGAAGATCTCATAGGTTTCGTCACGCAGGTTTTTCGACACCGCGGTAATAGCATCACTTTCATTTATTGAAAAGGCTACAACCGGGGCGAGGGTTTTATCACGACCTACGAGGGTAATATCTGTGCCGTGCAGCGTGGTGATAACCGGAATATTTTTTCCGTGGGTCGCTACTATTTTTTTGGCCATATACGCGGCCGATGCATGCGGAATAGCATAGTGCACATGTAACAGATCAAGCTGATGATTGTTGATCACATCCACCATCGTACTGGAAAGCGCCGTCTCATACGGAGGATATTCGAACAGGGGATAAGTGGCCACCCGCACTTCATGATAAAATATATTGGCACTGAACTCGATCAGCCTTACCGGCTGCTGATATGTGATAAAATGAACCTGGTGTCCCTTTTCTGCCAGCGCCTTTCCTAATTCTGTAGCCAGGACGCCGCTACCGCCGAAAGTGGGGTAACAAACAATACCTATCCGCATGGGTCCTTAAATTTAGTGACCGAAGGTAAACACATTTTTCCCAGCCCGTAATACGGAATGGCACAATCCCTATCTTAGCAGAAATAAACAGCGATGTGCCGGATATTGTTTGGTTTTATCGCCCTTTTATTTTCCGGAGACCTTCAGTCTCAGTCAGACTCACTATTCATCAGAAAAATTGCTGATGAGGTGTTTCAACATAGTATGGCGTACGGTAACCTCCGCGTGCTCACCAAAACCATTGGTCCGCGTCTCTCCGGCACTCCACAAACCTATATGGCAGAAAAATGGGGTGAAGAAGCCTTAAAAGTTGCAGGAGCGGATCGGGTTTATCTACAGCAATGCAATATTCCTCATTGGGTCCGCGGAGGAAAAGATCAGGCAGCAGTAATTATGGATAACGATCATCAACTTTTACAGGTGATTGCCCTTGGTAATTCGGTAAGTACAAAGCGGGGCGGCATCACAGCTCCCATGATACTGATCAATGATTTTGAAGAACTGGAACAAAGGAAAAATGAGCTTAAAGGGAAAATTGTTTTTTACAACTATCCGTTCAACCCAAATTTTGTTAATACGCTTTTTGCTTATTTTGATGCTGTGCCTTACAGGGCCCTGGGGCCGAGCCGGGCGGCAAAATATGGTGCAGTGGGCGTTGTAGTTCGTTCTATGAGTTCTTCAACCGACAATTTTCCTCATACCGGGGCGATGGTCTATAATGATTCATTTCCTAAGGTACCGGCACTTGCCGTTGGACTCCAGGATGCGGATAAACTGGCTGCGCTCGTGGCAAGAAATAAAAACCCCTCCCTGTATATTTCGACCAATGCGCATACCTTACCGGATACTATTGGATTTAACGTGATCGGCGAATGGAAAGGTTCAGAATTCCCGGACCAGTATATTGTTGTAGGAGGGCATCTGGATTCCTGGGATCCGGCAGAAGGCGCGCAGGACGATGGAGCAGGTTGTGTGCATTCTATTGAGGTACTCCGCGCTTTGAAAGCTGTTGGATACAAACCCAGGCATACTATCCGTATTGTACTTTTTACAGATGAAGAAAATAGGGGCAGCGGAGCTTCGAAATATGCCTCGGAGGCCAAAGCGAAAAACGAAAAACATATTTTTGCTCTGGAAAGTGATGGCGGCGGTTTTACGCCGCGCTCTTTCAGCATAGGAGGCAGCCCGGAACAAATATCCGTTTTCCGTTCCTGGCTTCCTCTGTTGAATCTGTATGGTGTTACTGATATCCTCACCATTGGTGCCGGAGCCGATGTTGATCCGCTGGTTGAGGCGGTTGGAGCGGTAACAGGAGAATTAATTCCTGATACGCAACGTTATTTTGATTATCATCATGCAGGTAATGATGTATTTGAAAAGGTAAATAAACGAGAACTGGAACTGGGCGCCATTAATATGGCAGCACTCATTTACCTTGTTGATAAATACGGATTGTAAAACATTCAGATATGAAAAAATTCCTCACCATATTAATCCTCGTCATCATTGTCGGCGGCGGATTGTTTGCCTACTGGCGTTACTTTTGGGTTTTTGGAGAAGGCGTTAAAGCCGGGCAGTTAAATAATCTGATGAAAAAAGGATATATTTTTAAAACATATGAAGGCAGGCTTATCCAGGCAGGGTTTCAGGGAGGGGGAGCCGGCTCTGTGCAGTCTAATGAATTTCGATTTTCTGTTGTGGATCCAAAAGTAGCCAATCAGCTGATGGTTAATAGCGGTAAGGAATTTGAATTGCATTACAAGGAATATATGGCCACTGTGCCCTGGCGCGGTACTACTGTATATATCGTAGATAGTATTTTGTCCATGAAAGACGCCCGGCCTTCATTGGGCCCCTATACTCCATAGCCACCGGCATAGATTAGAAAGATTGCTGGTTCCTTTTCCAGACTTAGCGCTTTTTTCCGCCAGTCTTCAATCGTTTTTGTTTGAACAGATTCATTTTTCCCGGTTAGATTCACTGC
>PLEB01000111.1:0-8737 GCA_003136915.1 Chitinophagaceae bacterium | reverse complement strand
TTCACGATTGCCCCTGCCTGATGAGCCGTGGCCACCAATAATTGTCCGGGATCCGCGATGCCCGGGCACCCGGCTTCGCTCAGCAAGCCAATCTGTTTCCCCAGCTTCAACTGCTTAAGAAATTCCTGCCTAACCGTTTCTTCTGATTTATGCATTACGAACCAGGGATACTTGTCAATTTCTATCTCCTTCCATAATTTTTTCAGGAATCTGCGCGCACTACGTTCATTCTCCACAAAAAAAACTTCGCAGGCTTTAACTGCTGCCAGGAGATAATGAGGCAAGACCTCCATGGCTTCTTCATCCAGGAATGCAGGAATTAAATATACCGTTGCGTTTTTCGTCATTCCACTATGTTCTGATGATAAAGACTTATCGTAGCTGCAACAAGCGCGTAAGATGGAGCTAACACCCATCCTACGAATGGTACGAAATGCATGAGATAAAAAATAAGTCCGTTACCTATGGCTAGTCCCCTTCGTTTACCGATATAAACAATGCTTGCGGCAGGAGAAAGGCCATGCCGTTCGCAACTGTAATCCAGCATGGAAAATCCATAAAAATAACACTCCACCAGGGATGAAATTACGGGCGTGATCCAGCCGACGAGTGGTATAAAAGATAGAATAAGTATTGAAACGGTATAAACGGTTTGCCAGAGACAGTTTCTAAATGCCAGCCTAACACCACGCGAGATATCCTTGAAAAGTTGTGCATATTGAAAATTAAATTCCTTCCCCTCGATGATGGATTCTGTTTTCTCGCTCAGGTAGGCAAATACAGGAGAACCAATAATCAGGAACAGATATTTAAACAGAGAGAAATAAAAGAAGATCATGGTGAGACGGACCATGATGCCGCCCATCATAAATAAGAAACTTAGGGCTGCGCTTTGCTGCCTGTGAAGCCAGCGGTCAATTCCGATAAGCTGACTCAAATCGGATACGGCACTATCTGCAGAGATCCAGAAAAAATATATACCGGCGCTGAAAAGGATCATGTAAAAAAAACCGGGTATCAGGATCCATTTCCATAAGTTATGCTTGCCAATAAATTGATGGGCCTTTCGGTAGGCTTGAATGGCAATGACAATCTCTTTGAGCAAACCAATTTTTTAAAGGTGTTGAATATAGCACTAATTTACGCTTTAAGCTACCGCATATGACCGGAACTCTAAAAAAACTCGGCGAGGCATTCTACGATCGGGCTGATGTTCTGAAGATTGCCCGGGAATTGCTGGGTAAAATTCTGGTTACGCGTTTTGACGGCGTTTACACTTCGGGCCGCATCGTAGAAACCGAAGCATATGCCGGCGTGGGGGATCGGGCATCTCATGCATTCGGAGGCAAAAGAACGGCCCGGAGCGAAGCCATTTATGGAGCACCTGGAGAAATATATATGTATATCTGTTACGGCATGCACCATTTGTTTAATGTTGTTACAAATAAAAAAGACATTCCGCATGCTGTGCTGATCAGGTCGCTCGAACCGCTGCAAGGCATATCTGCCATGCTTCAAAGAACAGGTAAGCCGGAACTGGATTATACGCTGACCCGCGGTCCCGGAAATTTGTCGCGCGCCTTAGGTTTGAATAAGCAACATTCCGGCGGCAGTTTGCTTTCGGATGAAATATATATTGCAGATGATGGATTGAAATATAAGAAAGGCCAGATCCTCGTTACAAAAAGGATCGGCGTGGAATCCGCCAGGGAAGATGCTGAACGGCTATACCGCTTTATTGTAGTAGGGAATCCTTATGTGAGTGCGAGAAAATCCTAGAACTTCGGACATGGAATTGGCTTCCTGCCATCAGCTGGTTTTTTGACATAGATCAGTGAAATTTCAATACCGCCCTGACTTTCGGAAGCTGTTTTAAGCGAGGATACATTAACGTCGTACGACATGCCAATAGTAAAAGGCCCGAAGTCCAGCCCGACATAAGGGATAATGGCATCCGTAAGATTGCTGAACCTCACCCAGATGCCCAGGTAAAAATTAATCGGATTGCCATCATTGCCGGTGAGGTTGTTTGACCATGCAGCTCCGAGCATGGCATTTACGGCATCCGCCTGTTTGCTGTATAATCCGCTGAAGTGAATGAAATTGTCGTTATTGTTAGTAGATAACGGAAATGAATAACCGCCGTTCAGGGTAATGCGAGGATGTAAAACGTAAAACGAATTTCCGGTAAAAGATTCCTTTGGCTGGGTAATATGATATGCGGAGGCTCCAAAATAAAAATTGTTGTTGCCATCCGTGGATCCGTTGTACAAGAGGCCCACATTCAGGTCGAAATAATTCAGGTCAATCTGGTGACCGTTAATAATTTCCGAACTCGGAATGGTCCATCCCCCCTGCTGATCAGCTGGTCCTCAAAGTGAAGCTTGGTTCCATCGAGTCGCTTCGTTGCATAAGTTCCCTGAAAGCCAATCCCCAGCTGATTCCAACCATTTTCATCCAGGGCTTTCTGATAGGCGGTGGACAAGGAAAAATAATTACTGGTGAGAATGCCGCTGGCTGTCTTATCCGTCATCGCAAATGCGCCGATTCCCCAGGCATCGCCCGAAGGCAACCGGTCTCCTAAGATGTTTCCGTCTATGGAAACAGTAGATGTGATGAAAGCATTATCTATCTGGGGCCATTGGTTGCGGTAATTGCCAGCCACCCGAACAGATCCGTTGAATTTACCGGTGAGGGCCGGATTCAGGGAAAGCGGGGACGCAAAAAACTGCGAAAATGCCGGATCCTGAGCCAGTAAAGAACCGGGCAGAAAATAAGCCATACAAAACAAGGCGATTGCAATCCTTCTCATAAGCACGGGCTTTTCTGACAGGTATGTTAGGTCGGAACTACTGAAGAACAACAGGGATAAAAGCGCGACATGAAAATAAGGAAAAATACCGATACGCTGAAGTGCAAAATCGGGAGAAAGGGGTCTACATCTGGACCTTATTACCAAACGCCAGATCCCCGGCATCCCCCAGGCCCGGAACGATATATCCTTTGGCGGTAAGCTCATCATCAACAGCTGCGCACCAGATTTTGCAGGAGGGTTCGGCCCGGTTAACGTATTCAATTCCAACGGTACAGGCTATGGCGGTTACGATATGGATCTGGGATGGATGACCCTCAGCGCGAAGATATTGTATGGTTTTGACCATGGAAGATCCTGTTGCCAGCATGGGATCCGATAGAATGACAACCCGGTTTACCAGGTCAGGCGAAGAAATATAATTCAGGCTTATTTCAAAAGATCCGTCCCTGCCGTGTTTCCGGTAAGCCGCTATAAAAGCGTTATCGGCTTTATCAAAAAAATTCAACAAGCCCTGATGAATAGGAATACCTGCACGAAGGATGGTGGCAAGCACGGGTTGCGATTTCAGTACCCTGGAATTTGAAATGCCGAGGGGTGTCTGGATCTCCTTTTCTTCATAAGAAAGCTGGCGGCTGATTTCATAAGCGGCAATTTCGCCTATTCGTTCCAGGTTGCGGCGAAACCGCATCCTGTCCCCCTGAACGGTTTCATCACGTATTTCTGCGACCCAATCGCAGAGGATCGAATATTCCTGACTCAGATTAATCAGCATATATAAAAATTATTTATCCGATATTCGAAAATCAGGCCAGCAATAAAACTAGTTCAAAAGATTGAATCAGAAAATCATTTCCTATGAAGTATAAAGTGATTGGATTGATGAGCGGCAGTTCGCTTGACGGACTGGACATGGCATATGTGCATTTTGAAGAAACCGCAGGCAAATGGAGTTTTGAAATCAGGAGTACGGGCTTCGTCCCTTATTTGTCAACCTTAAGGGAAAGGCTTTCGGGAGCAACGGGCCTTCCTGCAAAAGACTACCTGTTACTCCATATTGAATTCGGTCATTTCCTGGGTGCATCCGTAAATACATTCATGGAAGATAATGGCCTAGCCTACCAGGTACAGATTATTGCGAGCCACGGACATACCAGCTTTCATATTCCGGAAAAAAAAATAACGGCGCAATTGGGAGATGGTGCAGCAATTGCAGCCATCACCGGCATTCACACCATAACAGATTTCAGAAACGCTGATGTGGCACTCGGCGGACAAGGAGCACCTGTAGTGCCCATCGGAGAAAAATTATTGTTCGAAGGCTACGACCTGTTTCTTAATCTTGGCGGGATTGCAAATATTTCTGCAAAATTTCCCGAACCTGCGGGATTTGATGTTTGTCCGGCAAACCGAATTTTAAATTTGCTTTCTGCTGACACAGAAAAAGGTTATGATGACGACGGGCGGCTTGCTGCCAAAGGCTCGGTTCATGAAGCACTCCTGGAAAAGCTTAATCAATTGCCATATTATCAGCAGCCATTTCCCAAATCCCTGTCGAATGATTTCGGGCTCAAAGAAATTTTTCCCATAATTGAAAAAGCAAAGCTCAGCAGGGAAGACGCACTGCGTACTTATGTTGAGCATATTGTCATACAGATTTCCATGGCGGTTAGGCAGTTATTGCTGATTAAGCGAGGATCGCCGGGTCCATTAAAATTGCTTATCACCGGTGGAGGTGCGCATAATAGTTATCTGGTGGATCGCCTGAAATCAGAACTTACTCCCGAACATATTGAAGTTATTGTTCCTTCCAGGGAATTGGTTGATTTCAAGGAAGCACTCATCATTGCCCTGATGGGCGTGCTTCGATGGCGGGAAGAAGAAAACGTGCTTTTTTCAGTTACCGGTGCATCCAGGAATAATATCGGCGGCGCTATATGGAGCAGTTAAAGGCCCAGGACGGATTTCAGTTTCACATACCCGGTCTTGCTCACGGGCACACGTGCACCTGATCTGAGTATGGCAAGATGATTTTCTTTCTCGTATGGATCTATCCGGGTGATCTCGGTAATATTAACCATGTATGAGCGGTGGGTTCGCACGAATTGATCCTTATCCAGTACGGATTCAAAATGGCCCATTGTCTTGTTTTTCAGAAAAGAGCCGGCCTTGGAGTGGATTTTTACATAATCATCAGCCGCCTCCAGATAGTGAATATCATTTACAGGAATGATGCTGATTTTTCCGGAGAGTCTTACTACAACGCGTTGTTGTTCTGCAGGTGTTCTTCCAGTCGCATTCAGCAGGGAATTCAGGTTTGCTTTAGATGTTCCTGAATTTTCCTGCTGCATCAGCTTATTCATGGATTTGTCGAAGCGCTCCCTGCTGAAGGGTTTGAGCAGATAGTCAACAGCGTGACTTTCAAAAGCCTTGATAGCGTATTCATCAAAAGCAGTTGTGAAGATCACTGCCGGCGGAAGTTCAATCAATTCCAGCATTTCAAAGCCATTGATCTTCGGCATCTGGATATCCAGGAAGATCAGGTCGGGCTGGAATTGCTGAATGGCTTTAACACCCTCAAATCCATCATTGCATTCAGCAACCAGTTGAATTTGCGGATGGAACTGCAGGTATTCCCTGATTATGGAACGCGCCAGCGGTTCATCATCTATTATTATTGCATTCATCCCTGTGGTATTTTTATGGTAGTTGTAAAAATATGATCGGCAACCTCGGTCTCCAACAGGTCGTTCCGGGCAAATAACAGGTATAATCTGCGCTTTATCGAGCTTAGTCCGAATCCGGTGCCCTGCCGGGGCGATGAGGTTTCCAGATCAAAAGGATTTTTCACCACAACTTTCAGATAACCATTTTCTTTAAAAACGGACATATAAATCGTCACCGCATCCGTGGTATCGTAGAGTCCGAATTTAATTGCATTTTCCATTACGGGTTGCAAAAGCATCGGCGGTAAATTCATCTGCAAACAGCTTTCGTCTTTCTCAATGATAGCAGAAAGGCGGTGTCCGAATCTTACCTTCTCAATGTCAAGATAAAGTTCCAGAATTTGTAGTTCTTCTTCCATCTTCACCCACTGCTCTTCTTCTTTTCGAAGGGTTGCGCGTAGAAAATCAGAAAGCTGATAAATCATTTTTCTGGCCTGTTCAGGTTGCGTGCCTATCAGGGCACTGATGGAATTAAGGCTGTTGAATAAAAAATGAGGCTGAAGTTGCTGGCGCAGTTTGTACAATTCCGCTTCCTTGCTGAGCTTTTGGGCATCCTCCTTCCGCTGGCGGTTTTCCTGGTCCTCCCCCTGAGTATACCAAAGCACGCAGATAATGGTCATACATCCTATTAATAAAAAACCAATTCCAAGCCTTAACCAAAAGGAATTTGACAGAAAAAGAAGATATACCGAATGAAGAGAACCTTTGAAAATAAAGGAGAGCAGCGCGTTGCTCAATGCGGTCACCAATAAGGCCAGGAAGATACTCAGGAATAGCAGGTACCAATAGCGGTCTTTGTTTGGGAGATAAAATCTGAGGATATTGTTGACCATCCAGTAGGCGCCAAGCAATATGCTGTTTGTAACAAAGCTGTCTGTTGCTGAAATATCGGAGGGAAAGCCATAACTGTAAATCAATAAGCCATGAAGGATGGCCCATACAACCCACCATCCGATAAAGGCGTTGCGAAATTTGCTTACGGAGATAGGTGACCTGGCCAAGGTTATTCGTTAAATAATTTCCAGGAATTTATGCTTACTATTATTCAGGATATGCGCTGCTTTTTTGTTGGTGAGCTCAATATACAGTTCTGCGTTGTCTGTTTCCTGTATCCTTGAATAAAGTTCGGCGCCATCGAGAAGTCCGCTCAGTTTGTACAGCTCGGCTACATTGATGAATTTCCATTGCACCAGTTTCTGCTCCTGGTTAAAAAACTGATCCTGTTCCCGCTTGCCCAAAGCACTGGCTTTTTCATAAGCCTCTTCGGCACTGCCAGCCTCAATAAGCCGGAGCTGTTCGTCAAATTGCGGCATGTGATTACCCTGACCGCAGATGATCCTGTACACAAGTTTTGTCAGATACCAATTCATAGTTTTGTTTTAAGTATGTTCAGATAAGTAGGACTGTTTCTAATAATTTTTTATTTCGATTCCACCAAATACAGAACTTCCGTCGAGGATCAGAACTTTGCCTGAATTGGTGGATGCGGATTGTCTTTTATCTTCCACGTTCCCGAATATCGAAGTCAGTTGCGACCGCACCTCCCAATTCGATGGAACAATCAGCTTGGTTCCCCCCATCACCTGCGTGATATCCAATCTGGCAACTCCCTGAATGTCTGCCTGGCTCAGGTTGATCTCTGCGCCGCCCATGAAAATTGTTATATCACCGCCTTTAAAATCTTTGGAAACAATATTTTTGTGAATGCCTCCGAATACGGTGGTAACGTCAATGAAATTTTCTGAAGTAAAGGTTTTATTGTCCGTTCCATAATTCGGGTTTCCTGAACTGAAACCGGGATATCCTCTTTTCTGCCGGATGCGTTCCCTGAATCTCCCGCCGCCCCAGTTACCCCAGTTTTGACCACCTGGCCAGCGGGATCTCCTTGGCCGGAGCAGCATAAACAAGCCCACGGCAATGAACCAGACCGGCCACAAGTATTGGTGAAATGAAAAGCCTGTAAAATCATCTACGAGAAAAAAGCTTCCGATAAAAATCATGATCAGCCAGCCGCCACCCCGGAATCCATGTGCAAGGCCGGAAATAATACCGATCCCAATAAGCAGGAATTGCCATGTGAAAATCCAGAAGGGTAACTCTACGCCCATTTGTCTTAACAACAGTACGGAGCCGACGCCAAGCAAAACCAGCGGTACCCAAAACCGGCCGCTGTGCCGTCTTATTGGGGGATCATTTTTTATTTGATCATCCGGATTGTCCATTTTTTAAGATTTTAAGTAAATCTAAGAAGGGTTTTCCCTGCTTTCTAATCCTTATAGGCAATCCGGTGCGGCAGGGCGGTAAAAGCCCTGCTTTTCTCGGTAAATCCGATTTCAGATTAAAGGATTTCAAAGCGATCAGCATCAAAGAGGCCCAGATCGCTTAGTTTGAGGTGAGGTATAACCAGTAAAGCCATAAAGGAAAGCGTCATGAAAGGAGCCTGCAGCCGGGATCCCAGGCTCTTGGCCATTGCGTCAATGGCAGTATAGGCAGCGGCCGTTTGGTATCCATCCTCCGCGTTCATCAGCCCCGCTACAGGGAGCCCAAGGATCATTTCCATACCATTTCCAACACAACTGATACCGCCTTTTTCGGTGATAACCAGGTTCACCGCCCGGGAAATATCTTCATCCTCAACACCTACTGAAATGATATTATGACTGTCATGCGCAACCGAAGAAGCGATTGCTCCGCCCTTTAATCCAAAATTTTTAATGAATGCGCGGGCAACGGGCGCTTTTTTGTACCTGTTAACGACAACGATCTTCAGCACGTCTTCCCGGAGATCACTTTCCCATTTGCCATGCTGCGCCAGAAGCGAAAAAGCTGACTTGCCGGTAATAAGCTGACCATCGTATGCTTCAATAACAGGGTAAGGATAGAGCGAAGTAACGGACGGGTAACTAAAAGATCCGGATGAAACATGGTCACAGATAAAATGATTGATGGAATCTTTGGCTGGAATAGAAGGGATCAGGGTTTTCCCATTTTCTGCCACGCATTCCCCGTTCACAAAGGTTTGCAGCACTTCGAATTTTTCGAGGTCTTTCAAAACTACAAAATCAGCAGAATCACCGGCGCGAAGTTGTCCAACGCCTAGAATGTAATGATTAATGGGATTAATGCAGGCAGACTGCAACACATGAAAAAGATTTATCTTTTTCCCGACGGCCCGGGCGCATAGCTGGTTGATATGGCC
>PLEB01000005.1 GCA_003136915.1 Chitinophagaceae bacterium | reverse complement strand
CATGCTTTACCCCATAGGCAACTGCAAAATCTTTTTCAAAATCATTTACAAATGGCCCCCCAATGAAGGCAGACTGTTTTATGACCGCAGCAATTGCGCCGTCTATTTCCGGTTTTATGGATTCATATTGCGCATGCAGGTCTACCAGAGGAATCTTCATTATCGTTCTACTATTGACGCTCATTTCATCAGCCTGGCAGGATTGCCTGCATAGGTGCCGGGTTCTGTAATATCCTTTGTAACAACGGCGCCCGCGCCAATAACTACATGGTCACAAATACTCACCGGAAGCAGGGTGGCATTGGACCCTATGGACACATGATTCCCGATACGGGTAGCTTTCCATTTAGTCTTATCTCCCGCTGCGGGGCCGCCTTCTGAAAACACATCGTTAATAAACATCACACCATGGCCGACAAAACAATGATGACCAATGGAAACCAGTTCGCAAATAAAACTATGGCTCTGGATCTTTGTCTTTTCACCAATCACCACGCCTTTTTGAATTTCTGTGAACGGTCCGATAAAGCAATCATCCCCAATACTGCAGCCATAGAGGTTCAGCGGCTCAACAAGTTTTACATTGACGCCAAATTTTACATCAACGATCCCGGTTTTAAGTACAATAGGTTTATTCACCGGCGCTATTTTTTTTAGCCTGACGATAAATTTTTTCTATGATCTCCACTGTTTTCAACGCCTCCATACCACTGGTTGCAATCGTTCCCTCCCCATTCAATACGTCAATGAGGTTTTTGTATACTTTATCGTGGTTCGACATGGACCCGAAATATTGCCCATAGTTGTTTGGCGGATTTCCCGGAGGAAGGTTACTGATAGGATCTCCTTCCAGGCTCTGGTATTCCAGTTCATTGAGGTATTGCCCGCCAATTTTTACGGTTCCTTTCTCCGCAAAGATCGTAAGAGATCCCTCCATATTTTTTTTGTATGCGTTTACTGTATAGTTTATGGTTCCGATGGCGCCATTGATAAACTTCAGGATCACCATACCCGTATCCTCGAATTCTATCATGCCCTGGTGATGAAAATTTCCGGTTTGGGCCGAAACCCAATCCACGTCACCGACAAACCAATAAAGCAGGTCGATAAAATGACTGAATTGCGTAAATAGTGTTCCTCCGTCGAGCCCCTTTGTTCCTTTCCATGAATTCTTATAATAATCTTCATTCCGGTTCCAGAAGCAATTGAGCTGGATGCTGTAAATCTTTCCAAGCTTGCCATCGTCAATCAACTTCTTCACTGCTTCAACCGGCGGGTTAAAGCGGTTTTGTTTTACGATAAACAATCTCTTATTTGCCTTCTCCGCAGCATTGACCATGGCGGAGCAATCCGGCACTGAAAGTGCCATCGGCTTTTCACACAATACATGGTGTCCGGCTTTCAGTGCTTTGATGCTATGGACTGCATGCAAACCATTGGGTGTACACACGGAAACCACGTCTATTTCCGGGCAGGCCGCCAACATTTCTTCGAGACTATTAAATCCTTTTGCATTGTATTTTTCTGCCAGCATTTTCACTTTGCCGGCATCAATATCGCATACGGCTGTGAGTTCCCCCACATGTTCTATGTGCTCAGCATGCCTTTGACCAATCCGTCCGCAACCTACGATAGCAAACTTAAACTGTTTATTCATTTCCTAATTCCTTTCCTGATGGATTGCCTAATAGGAGCCGTTCTGACGAGCATGTTCATATACATTTCCTTTAATTTTCTATCCGATTTAAATGCGCCATGATGCTGTGGTGGCAGGTGCATGATCTTTTCAAATTCTTCTGAAGACAATCCAAACTTCTTCAATACATATTCTTTATCAGATTTGAGCTNNGTCTGGTCATCTGTTCCGAGCAAATTAAGGTTGACAAATGCGCTTTCCGTTTATCAATATGAAACTTCTCCGGAAGGATATAGGCTTGGTAGAACTTAGTGAACTGGGATTCATAATGCTTACCACCATAATCCCGCCAGCCCAGTTCTTTTTGAATAATCCCTTTTACTTCTTTCTTATTATAAGGAACATAATTGAGAATAGAAACCGGGTTCAGCCGGAGCACGGCAGAGTAATAAATATATTTTTTAAAATCGTGCGTCGGATAGGTTTTTAACCTTTTCATTCCGTACCGGGAATGAATATCCTTCAGATTTGCAAAGTCCATTTTATCATAGAGCCAGGAGGGCGGCATAATAAATTCCGTAACGATATTTGTACCGCTGATGATATGCCCAGTTTTATGTTCTTTTGCCAGTTTGTACATGGATGCAAAAATCGCGTGATCGGAAACCACTTCTATATCCACCACGGAGGCCTTTAAATAGGCCAGCTGAATATCCCTGAATTCCTCCCAGTCAACCACGAGGCTAAATAAATCAAATCCACATTTCGTTATGATATTCTCAACGTTCTTTACTGCGAGCTCCGAATCCCATCCGTTATCCAGGTGGACCGCCAGCGGACGCAGGCCATGTTGTTTGGCCAGATAGGCCACATAGGTACTGTCAACCCCGCCGCTCAAACCAATCAGACAATCGTACCGTTTTCCCTTTCCGTCATTTTTTATGCTGGTTACTAATTCATCCAGCTTTTTCCGGCCGGCTTCCCCAGTTAAAACCNNCACCTTCATTTTTTATACTGGTAACTAATTCGTCCAGTTTTTTTTTGCCGGCTTCCCCGGTAAAAACCCCTTTCTTCGCTGCCGCCTGGTATTCATGATAATAATTGCAGACACCATCCTTGTCAAACCGGATATCCGGGTCTGCAATATTATCCATCACCGTTTTCGTGCACTGCCTGAATTCTATGGTTTTAGAATGCTTCATCATCTGGAAGCCTCAACATATAGTGACTCGTCGGACCGCCAAACCACATCAATCAACAACCGCGGATCCCGGCCATGAGCAAAAGTTTCCTTTTTAATATCCTTAAAGCCTGTCTTTTTTAATTGATAACTAAATGTTTCAAAATCGTAAATGAATTGGTGCCCATGGTTTCTGAAAATTCCATTCATCCGGGCCATTGGAGTAATATACCCTTCCTCTCTTTCGTACGGCATATAAATCTCTTCACCGTTCTTTCTCCGATGGTAAATGTCGGCATACAATTCACCATCCGGAACTACAATCCGGATCGTTCCTCCGGGTTTGAGGATCCTGTAAAATTCCCTCAGGTTTTTTTCACAATCTGCGAATGAAATATGTTCCAGACAATGTTCGGTAAAAATGCCGTCCAGAGAATTATCTTTTAAGGGATATGGTTTACGTGTAATATCCCAACAAATATCAATTTTTGGTATCCAGCCCCAATCCAGACTTATAAAATTGTCAAAAATATTAGGTCCGCATCCTACATTGAGTAGGGTACTTTTCGAAATTTTTTCCTTGTTTATAAATAAAGTAGAACAGCGAATGATATTCGAAATTACAATCCGCACCTTCGAGTAACTGGTAATTTTTCTACGAAAAGAAAATTTCATAATACGATGTTTTCATTAAGAGAGTAATAAGGAAGAAGAACTATTCTTTCCTATAAACTTCCTGCTGTAAGATTTCCTGATTTGGATAACTTATAAGTACTGCGCGGTGTGGCCGCTGAAATACAAACATACTTCCGGCACTAACTGCAGAAGCTCCGTGTTCTATTGCCTTTCTAAGGTCGGCAAGAGAACCTGCACCGCCCATGGCGATCACAGGAATATTTACAGATCCGGAAACTTTCTCGATCATGGGNNTCAATCGAATTAAGCAATATTTCGCCTGCCCCGGCATCCTCCATCTGCTTGGCAAAAACAGCCGGATTCATCCGGGTATTCGTTTTTCCATTATCGGTGTACAGGTTCACTGAACCAAATAGTGATTTCTTGAAATCAATGGAAACCACAACACTCTGGCTTCCGAAGCGCCTGGCAATTTCCCGGATAAGGGCGGGATTTTCAACAGCTGCCTTATTGATAATTACCTTTTCAGCGCCGTTCATCAGGATTTGTTCCGCTTCTCCAATCCTGCTGATTCCCCCTCCATAGGCAATCGGCATGAAGGCCTCACTGATGATGGATGCGAGTCTGGCAATATCCGGCGATCTTTTCTCCCGGCTGGCATCAATGTCAATGATTGCCAGCTCATCTACTTCCTTATCATTGAAAATGCGGACCGCATTGATGGGATCGCCCACATATTTATAATCCTTAAAGCGGACAGACTTTATCAATCCTTTTTTATGCAGCAGCAGACCCGGTATTACGCGGATCCTTTTCATCAACAGCGGCTGAAATTTTCAAGGACCTTCATTCCGTATTTATGGCTTTTTTCAGGGTGAAACTGAACGCCGTAAATATTATCGCGACTAACCGCCGCGGTAAAGTCGTACCCATAATTCGCCCTCAACAATTCGTCTTCTTTGTTATCGGGTTGCACGTAAAAAGAATGCACGAAATAAAACCTTGGTTCATTTCCCAGATCCTTAGTCAGTTCAGAAGATTTGACAATTTCAACATCCGTCCAACCCATATGCGGGATTTTCAGATCGCCGAGTTTTTCTTTTTTGAATTTAACTGTCTTACCCGCGATCCAGCCCAATCCGGGTTCCGATCCCTCTTCGCTGTTTTCCATGAGCATCTGAAGTCCCACGCAAATCCCCAATAATGGCACTTTCTCCTCAATTACTTTTCGGGTAACCAGAGATCTCAGTCCCGATGCGTTAAAGCGCTGCATGCAATGATCAAAAGCACCTATCCCGGGCAGGATGATCTTATCCGCGTTTTCAATAGATGAATTGTCCGAAGCCAGGACTGATTCAAAACCGGCTTTCTTGAGCATGTTCTTTACGGATGCCAGGTTACCAACACCGTAGTCAATGATAGTTATAATCAAAGGGAAAGATATTCTTTACGGAAAGCTTCAAATTGGATCGATGGAATAAATCCATTATACTCAAATTCATTTTTGTAGTGTA
>PLEB01000442.1 GCA_003136915.1 Chitinophagaceae bacterium | reverse complement strand
TTGAGGCTACAGCCTACGGTCTTGCCGGCATGGGAGAAAAGGATTTCCTGGCCCTGCATCCGGGAGAGCCCTCGATCCGGGGCAATATGGCTGTTCTTGCGCCGGGCACGGGGCTTGGCGAAGCGGGGTTGTACTGGGATGGCGAAGTGCATCATCCATTTGCTACAGAAGGCGGCCATGCTGATTTCTCCTGCCGTTGCTTGGAAGACATGGAACTGCATGACTTCATGCTAAAAAAATACAAAGTAGTGAGCTGGGAAAGTGTGATCGCGGGACCGGCCATTCACGATATCTATAATTTTTTATGTCAGGTTAAAAATCGTCCGGTAAATACAACGATTACGGATGAATTTAATAACGATGACCCTTCTGCAGTGATCAGCGAAGCGGCTGTTTCTGGTACAGATGCAGTTTGCGTAGATGCAATGAAAATTTTTGTCAAGTATCTCGCCAGGGAGTCTGCTAATCTCATTTTGAAAATGAAAGCAACAGGCGGACTTTTCCTTGCGGGAGGCATTCCGCCCAAAATCGTTCCTTTGCTGAAACAGCCGGATTTTTATGAGAACCTGCTTGACTGCGACCGGATGCAGGATCTCGTTAAGAAAGTTCCCGTTAAATTGCTGCTGAATGACAAAGCGGCCATGATCGGAGCGGGCTGGTATGGCTCCTATTTTATTTCCGATTAACCAGATTAGTTCACCAATATATTTATCAATATGAAATCGCGTCGCAGCTTTATAAAACAGGCTTCCTTTGTTGCCGGCGGCTCCATGCTGGCTTCTTCCATTCAGGCATCTGCCTTCGGATCCATTGGCCGAAAATTCGCAGCCAGCGATCAGATAAATATCGGAGCCATAGGGATCAATGGGATGGGATGGTCAGATCTCAGTGCCGCGCTGAAGCAACCGGGCGTAAACGTAGTTGCCCTGTGTGATGTGGATAGAAATGTTTTGGACAAAAGAATGGCCGACCTCGCCAAAATGAATGTGAATACTTCCAAAGTAAAAACCTACGGGGATTATTGTGAGGTTCTGAATAATAAAGATGTGGATGCGGTAATTATCGGAACGCCGGATCACTGGCATGCGCTTATCATGATGAATGCATGTGCGGCCGGAAAAGACGTATACGTTGAGAAGCCGGTAGGAAATTCTATTGGCGAATGCCGCGCGATGGTTGCCGCTCAGAAAAAATATAATCGGGTAGTGCAGGGAGGCCAGTGGCAGCGCAGTCAAAAACATTTTCAGGATGCCGTTGATTTTGTGCACTCGGGGCAACTGGGAAACATCCGTACGGTGAAAGTATGGTGTTACCAGGACTGGATGAAACCTGGTCCGGTAGTGCCTGATTCTGCTCCTCCTACAGGTGTCGACTATAAAATGTGGCTGGGGCCGGCACCTATGCGAACTTTTAATTCGAGCCGGTTTCATTTCAATTTCCGTTGGTTCTGGGATTATGCCGGCGGTTTAATGACCGACTGGGGTGTGCACCTGATGGATTATGCCCTATTGGGAATGAAAGCGGGAACGCCCAAAACTATCTCGGCAATGGGTGGTGACTTTGCTTATCCTGAACTGTACCAGGAAACGCCCGACACGCTGATGACCTTATTTGAATTCGATCATTTCAATGTGTTATGGGATCATGCCATTGGCATCGGCAATGGAGATTTTGGGTTGGACCATGGGATTGCTTTTATCGGCAATAATGCAACCCTGGTTGTGAGCAGGCATGGATGGGAAGTGATCGATGAACCCCTCAACAAAAATAAAATCGGCAAGCCGATGATGAAACCAGTGGATGATGGCCTGCTTAATCACTGGAAGAATTTTACGGATGTGGTTCGCTCGCGGAAAATGGATGACCTGCATTGTTCCATAGAAGCCGGAACGTTGGTGGCAACTGTCGCCCAACTCGGCAATATTAGCTTTCGAACCGGCAAAAGATTAACATGGACGGGAGATAAATTCACAGACGAGGAAGTGAATAAGGAATACCTGATGAAGCCTTACCACAATGGTTATGCGCTTCCGGATGTATGAAAAATAATATTGAAGCGGCATAGTCTTTGTCTGATCTGTTTAAAAACCGGGAATATCGCAATGGGGAAACGCTGTTTATTTTATTTACTGGGCCTGGGGCTGAGCTTTCACTCGATGGCTCAGACTTTTCCCGGGTACCGAACGGGTAATTATACGGGCGTGAATGGTGTCGTTTTTAATCCTGCTAATATTGCAGACAACCGGTTTAAATGGGATGTGAACATATTTGCCATCAACGGATTTGTTGGCAATGATCAGTCGGGCCTTAAGTTTAATGATATTTCCCGGTCACTGAATGCCGATTCACTGAAATCCAAATTGCTTCAGGGTAATCAAAAGATCAACAGTCTTTCTTATGCAGATGTACTCGGCCCCTCGGTTATGCTTAGCCTGGGCCCGAGAACTTCCGTTGCCCTAACCACCCGCTCCCGGGTTTTTGCAAATGCAAAGGATGTGAATGGAAACCTGGTAACCGCAATATTGGATGCAACGCAGTCAGGAATTGTTTCCCCGGGTAGCTTTAATTCTAATAACGCCGTTATTCATGCTACGGGCTGGTCGGAGATCGGCGGCTCTGTTGCACGGGTGTTTACTAATCCTGGAAGCAATAACTTTTTTAAAGGCGGAATTACCCTGAAATATCTCTCCGGAACAGCGGATTCCTATCTGGCGATGAACAGTCTTACAGGGACAATCGGAAATGCCGGCGGAACTACTTTTATCACAGGCCCTACTTCAGGCAACCTTTCATTGAATACCACAGATAATAATTTCTATAATTATAAATTCGGCGACTTTTTTGAATCCAATGGCAGCGGGGTTGGCGGCGATATCGGTTTTGTATATGAATGGCGGCCGACAGTTGACTACAGTATGTATCAAACCGACCGTTTCGTCAATAAATATAAAATCAGGATCGGCGTTGCTTTGCTCGATCTTGGCATGATCAAATTTAATAAGAGCAATAATTCAGCTGCCAGCTACTCCCTGGATATTCCTCCCGGAAACCGGTTTAACCTCAGTCAGTTCAACGGTAAATCCATCAGCCAGTATAAAACGGTTATGGATGCAACACCGGCTTATTTTATTCCGGGTCAGCCACAAAGCAGTTCTTATCAGGTGAACCTCCCGACCACGGTCCAGGCTAACGCTGACTGGCTGATTTTCGGAGGGTTCGGATTGAACCTGGCTGCGCAATTAAACATCAACAAGCCATCTGGCTTCAATCTGTATTATTTCAATGCTTACAGTTTCACTCCGCGCTGGGAAAACCGTTTGTTTAGTGTAGAGATTCCACTGAGCTATAATGATATGACGCAGTTCAATGCAGGTATCGCATTTCGCGTCGGTCCGTTTTTTATAGGGTCGGGAAGTTTGTTATCTGCTCTTGTGCACGATTCCAAACAAGCGGACCTGCACGTGGGAATTCATTTCGGTTTGCCGTATAAGAAAAAAATCAGGCCGGATACGGATAAGGATGGCGTTTATGATGATGTTGATAAATGTCCGACGGTTGCGGGTTCACCCAAATACCATGGATGCCCAATTCCTGATTCCGATGGAGATGGAATCAATGATGAAGAAGACTCATGTGTGCATGTTCCCGGATTGGCACGATATCATGGGTGCCCGATTCCCGATACAGATGGAGACGGCATAAACGATGAAGAAGATTCATGTGTAACTGTACCCGGGCTTCCACAGTTCCATGGTTGTCCGGATACTGACGGAGATGGAATCCCGGACTCCGAGGATAAATGCCCAACCGTTCCGGGAGTTGCCAAATACCATGGCTGCCCGATCCCGGACAGGGATGGGGATGGTGTAAATGATGAAGTGGATCTTTGTCCTGACCAACCTGGTCCGGCATCAACCCACGGATGCCCGGTTGATAAGATTGTTGTACAGATTACTTCTGATTTCAAAAACATACTTTTTGATTTTGGTAAGGCTACAATCAAAGCCGAGTCAGTAGATTTAATCCTGCATGCCGCCAAGATTATGAATGAACAGATCCCGAATTCGAGTTTTTATATTGACGGATATACGGATAATAAGGGAAAAGCCTCAAGGAACCTCTTGCTCTCAAAAGCAAGGGCCCAGGCCGTTGTTGATGAATTGATAGATGCCGGAGTTGAAAGATCCCGGATTATTGCCAGAGGTTTTGGCATGGACAACCCGAAATGCGATAACAAAACAGATCAGGGAAGGCAATGCAACCGGCGCGTGGAAGTGGTCATCCGCAATATCGATCAAAAGCGTCAGCAGCCGGCAATCAAGCGCAGCCTGAAGGACGTTCTGCATTAGTAGTCGCTTGCCGGCCATCCCCTGAATTACCCGCTTGGCCAAGGCGATAAGGCGTCTTTTAAAAAAATTAATAGTTTGCAAATCTAAATCTGATTTATGCGTCAACTTCAGTTTCTTTTCTTCATTATTCTTATTTTACCGGCCCCGGGTTTGTTCTCACAAACAGATGCAGCGAATAATCCTCTTATAGTACATTCGAACCAACCTATTCCCTTTAATAAAGTAAACGCTGCCATGATACGTCAGGCCGTTTCTTCTATTGTCCGTTTATCCGACAAGAGAACTGAAAAAATAATTGCTTCGGCTAAAACAGGGAAGGCAAATACGCTCGCAGCTTATGACGAACTGATTTATGATTTGAATGACCTGGGCATAAAGCTGGGAGTAATTGCAGAATCCAGTCCCGACGACAGCACCAGAGATGCTGCCAACAGCGGTTCTCAGGCATTATCAGAATATCAGACCAGGTTGTTGCTGAATGAAAGATTATATATAACGCTGAAGACTTTTGCTGCAGCATCGGAGAAAATGCTAAAGCCTAATGAGAAAAAATTTATCAGCGAACAAATCAGGCTTTTTGAAAATAACGGAATGAAGTTGGACAGCACAGGGCGTCTTGAACTTCAGGCGATCAGCGATAAGCTCACAGAACTCGGGTTACAATTTGATAAAAATATAGCGTCCTCCAGGGACAGCATCCAATATGATGATGCTGCACTGGCGGGAGTGCCGGATAATGTGAAGAATGCCTGGAAGAAGGCTTCCGGAAAGTATCTTTTATATATTAATACGCCAAACGCGCAGAATATTCTACGTTATGCGGATGCAGATGACAGTCGCAGGCAGATGTACATAAAATATAACAACCGCGCTTACCCGGAGAATATTAAAGTGCTGGACAGCCTCTTTTATTTCCGGCAGAAATACGCAGAGAAGTTGGGGTATAGAAGTTATGCATCTTATGCACTGGTCGATAAGATGGCTTCCACACCTCAGCATGTCTGGGATTTCGAAAATAACCTGATAGAAAAACTGGGCCCCAACGTAACGAGGGACCTGAATGAAATCAGAACGCTCAAACACCAGATGCATCCCGAACTCCCGGATTCGATATATGCGTGGGATCAGTCTTATTATAAAAAGAACCTGCTGGACACGAAATACAAGCTCAATACGGATGAGGTAAAGGAATATTTCGAGATGGACAACACCATCAAAGGCATGTTTGAGGTTTACAGGCAATTGTTAGGAGTAACTGTGAAACAAACCTCAGGCATTCCTACCTGGTATGCCAAGGTGAAAACCTTTGAGATGTATAAAGAAGGGAAAAAAATCGGAAGTTTCTATTTTGATCTATATCCCAGGGCTAACAAGTATACCCATTTCGCCTGCTTTTTTATCAGCCAGGCAAGATCTGTTGCCGGGAAAGAAATACTTCCTGTAGGAGCATTGCTTTGTAATTTCCCGGAAGCGGCTGCGGGTCAGCCGACCCTGCTTGATCACAACGATGTGATCACACTTTTCCATGAATTCGGTCATCTCGTCCATTTTATGCTCGTGCGGTCATCCATCGCTTCCCAGCCTTTTAGCTTAAAGCCCGATTTCGTTGAAGCTCCGTCCCAGTTCCTGGAGAACTGGTGCTGGGAATATCCCTGCCTGAAAATTTTTGCAAAAAACTATAAAACCGGCGCGGTGCTCCCAGAATCACTGTTTAAAAAAATGAAAGCTTCGGAGCATGTCCAGGATGGTTCATATTATATGTCGCAGCTTTATTATGGAAAGATTGACTTTACTTTTCATGACAAATACGACAGCCTACAGGGGAAAGACATTAATGAAGTATCCGAAGATCTGCATCCGATGCTACAATACCCCTTCGTGGAAGGAACCCATTTCATTGCATCCTTTACTCACCTGAACGGGTATGCAGCAAACTACTACGGCTATCTCTGGTCGCGCGTATTTGCACAGGACATGTTTTCTGTTTTTGAAAAAAATGGCGTAATGGATTCCAAAACAGGTCTCAGATACCGCAAAGACATTCTGGAAGTTGCCGGCAGCGAAGAGGAGATGGATATGCTGAGGCATTTTTTAGGAAGGGAACCGAATGCAGATGCGTTTATGAGGTCGATTGGGCTTAAAAATTAAAAA
>PLEB01000451.1 GCA_003136915.1 Chitinophagaceae bacterium | reverse complement strand
AGCAGTCCGGGCAGAGGGACTAACCTATTCGCGTTTTATCCACCTGCTGAATGAAAAAGGCGTGGAGCTCGACAGGAAAGTGCTGGCGGATATAGCCATGAATGAACCCGAAGCCTTCAAGCAGTTGATCGATTCTGTAAAATAAAAGTCTCTTTTCCGATATTTCCCGGGTTTCTTAAGAGTTCGTGACTTACTTTTAAGAAACCTCTTTTATTTTGGGATTATCTTCAAAAAATTACATTTGTACCTATATTTTCTTCACTTCTAAAACTTCAGACCATCATCAACCCGAATGAATCAATGAATAACACGTATGCCGACCTGGTGAAACAGACTTTCAATTTTCCCCAGGAAGGCTTCGAGGTCAAGGAAAATTATCTTGAATTCAACGGGGTGGATATTAAGGCCCTGATCGACAAATACGGCACTCCGCTAAAGCTTTCCTATCTGCCTAAGATCGGAATGCAGATTAAAAAGGCAAAAAAAATGTTTGCCACGGCTATGTCACGTCACCGTTATGAAGGCAAGTATTTTTATTGCTATTGCACCAAGAGCTCTCATTTTTCTTTCATTGTAGAAGAAGCGCTGAATCATGACATCCATCTGGAGACATCCTATGCCTATGACATAGATATCGTAAAAAAACTTTATGCCAGAAAAAAGATCACCAAAGAAACCTACATTCTCTGCAACGGGTTTAAACAAAAATCATATACCAGCCGTATCGCTTCATTGCTGAACACAGGTTTTAAGAATGTTGTTCCTATCCTGGATAATAAGGAAGAATTGCAGCAGTATAAAAAATCTGTGAAACTCCCATTTAAACTTGGCATTCGGGTGGCCGCGGAAGAAGAACCGAACTTTCCTTTCTACACTTCAAGACTTGGATTCAGGCCCCGTGACGTTCTCGAATTTTATGTTGATAAGATCGAAGGGAACGAGGACCGGTTTCAGTTGAAAATGCTGCATATTTTCCTGAATAAAGGGATCAAGGATGATATCTATTACTGGAGCGAACTGAATAAGGTGATCAATCTCTATTGCCAGTTAAAAAAAATATGTCCGGANNTTTACAGCGTGGTCGGACAGAAAATGCAAAACGACCGGGAAATCTGGTACATGATAGATTCTTCTTTCATAACTACTTTACCAGATACCTGGGGCATCGGAGAGCGGTTCCTTATGCTTCCAATTAACAAGTGGGAAGTGGAATACCAGCGCGTGGTTTTGGGAGGAATAACCTGTGACAGCCATGATTACTATGATTCGGAGGAACATATCAATGAAGTTTTCCTGCCGAAACTAAACAATGGAGAACCTTTGTACCTCGGATTTTTTCATACGGGCGCTTATCAGGATCAGATCAGCGGCTATGGCGGAATCAAGCACTGCCTGATTCCATCCCCAAAGCATGTCCTGATGGGCTATGATAAAAACGGGAAGCTGGTTGACTGGCTATATTCGAAGGAGCAGACGGCTCAGAGCATGTTGAAAATTCTCGGCTACAAATAGAAGACAAGCACCTATTGTCTTTTAAGCTTATATTTTTTGCTGACCTTTTTGCTGTTAAAATATTCATTCAACTGTTCCTCGGTCATGTTGTTATTTTCATCGATCGGTACATCGATCAGCTGGATCTGGATCTGGGTCATTTCATCCTTAAGCTTATTGATTTTCTTTACGATATCGGGATCTTTTTCACCAGTCAGTGAGTTTAGACGTAGCTGGTATTCGAGCCGCTTGATAGAAGACCGGACCAGGGAAGCCGAGTTTTGCTCGGCTGTTTTCGTTGGTGCTACGGCTTCTTTTACAGGAACCAATGCAACGCCCGCACTCGGAAGGATCTTTCCTGTATTTTGTGCTGCCTCGCTGCTTGCCGAGGAAAATACGGTTCCTCCGAGCGCTGAGGTTGCCGTGGTCAAATCAAAAGTGGTTCGGGTCCCGTTGGTGCTTTTTACCCGTCTATCCAGCTGGACGAACGCATATTTAAGCTGAAGGATATAGGTTGACGTGCTTTTTACCGTTCGTTGGTATTCCTGGAGCATTACCGGATAATTAAGCGCATCCCTGACATATATTCTTACTACAGCCGTGTCCTTGGCAAAAAACTTATTAACTCCAATGAAATTAAGCAACACCAGACGTTGCTTGGTACTGTCTGAAGGTTTGATAAAATCGAAGGAAGGGCTCCAGATAAAATCATCATCGCATTTCTTTACGATGCTGTAGTTTCCCAAAGGCACATTAGAAAAAAAAGTAATGGATTCCACGGGGAAACTACCCGTTTCACATTCAACTTTGAAACTGACCGTATCCCCTTCATCTATATATAGCGTGCTGTTAACCGTCGGTTTAATATGGGATGGAATGATATCCGTTGTAAAAAAAAGAATGGTAAAGGAGGTATCAACCCGCTCCCTTGGATCATGCAGATTCTGAACACCTACAATAACCTTGTAGGCATAATCATATTTTAGTTTTCCGGAAAGAAAATAGGATTTATCCGCCTTGAAAGAAAGAAGGCCATTATCCTTGTTGATTTTCAACCCGAGGGGAGAGTTTCTCAAATACCAGAAATAATGGGAAGGGTTTTTATTCGTCTCCAGATTATAATTCATGGTAGAATCCACGTGCAGTGTGATGTAAGGATTCAGATTTCGTATCCGCAAAACTGTGTCTTCAGCTTCACGCAGGGAGTCGAGTACTGTTTTGCGAAGCGAGTCGAGTACAGTTGGCGAGCGGGTAACAGGAGTCTGGCAAAAGCCGGGAATATTGATTATCATCCCAAATAAGAAAATCCCAATATATTTTCTGCGTTTGGCTTTATTCATGGATAATCAGGGAGACAATTTAATGCCCGAAATTAGCTAAGCATGCCAACAATACAAAGATATAAATGCAAAATCCCTTCCACGACTGGAAGGGATTTATCAAAACAAACTGCAAAAAGCGTTGTGACGGATGCTGTTAGTCAATATTAACCTGACGAGCTCCTTGTTTTACTTCTTCTTTTTTGGGAAGGAGAAGTTTTAACAAACCGTTCTCATATTTCGCCTGAACTCCATTGGTATCAATGGTATTGTCAATGGAAAAACTGCGCTTAAAACTCTTGTAAGAAAATTCCCTGCGTATAGTTTTGTAATTTTCGGCAGCAGGAGTTTCTTCTTTCTTTTCGAAACTGATGGTCAGCAGTCCATGCTCAACCTGAATCTTGAAGTCTTCCCTTGAACGACCCGGAACGTTTAATTCCAGATGATAACCATCAGGTGATTCGTGAATATTGGTTTCCGGAAACTGGAACGCATCCTGGCCAAATGATCTGGCCACTCCTGGAAATTCATTCAAAAAGTCTCCGAATAAATTTCCAAAAGGTCTGTTGTTAACTTTAACGAGTGTCATAATTTTATCCTTTTAGATTTATAAATAAATTGTATACACGGAATTGACAAAGGGCATACCATGCCTCTGTTTTAGGTATTTCGGCGACAATATGTCCTGAGTTATTGAAATTAGATGCCATTATTTCTTACATTGAGCAGAAGAAGACGCCAGATCCTGCTTATTTGAATGAACTTTTTAGCTAATTTTGCGTTGTTCTAAAAAACAAAATAATGTATCCTGCTGACATAGTCATCCCGATGAAAGAAGAGCTGACCGAAAATGGATTCAGCGAATTAAAAACCTCCGAAGAAGTGATCAACCAGCTGGATCAGAAGGGAACAACCCTGGTCATGATCAATTCGGTTTGCGGTTGTTCTGCAGGAACTGCCAGGCCCGGGGTTTTAATGGCCGTGGCCAATTCTAACAAGAAGCCAGCGCATTTAACCACCAGCTTTGCCGGTTTTGATATTGATGCCGTAAAAGCGATCCGTGAGCGTTTGTTGCCTTATCCGCCTTCGTCTCCTTCAGTGGCGCTTTTTAAGGATGGCCACCTGGTTCATATGATTGAGCGCCATCATATTGAAGGTCGTTCGGCACAGATGATCGCGCATAATCTGATCGCTGCTTTTAATGAATATTGCTAAGTTTCGCCGCATAAAATAAAGTATACTGTCGTTAAAGGCAGTATCCTTTATTTATGAAATCCAATAGAAAACTCCCCCCGAAAGCCATTACTGTTCCCCGCAAGCCTGAGATCCCCAACGCTGCTTCTGTCGCTATTGGAAGAAAGGTCCTGGAGATCAAAAGAATATCCGGCGAAGGTGAAATGACCGAAATCAACCTGGCCCTGTTCCGACATTTGAAATAACCCAATGGGAGATACGGCACGCTCTATAAACTGATTCCTTAAACATGAAATTTAATAAGCTGACCAAGTCAACAGCTAATTTACTCTATTTGACATAACATAAATTATAAGAAAAATGATACTTTTACGGTAAGCTTTTTATCGAAAATTTACGATTTTCAGAGAAAATCAATAGATTCGCGTTCGTCAATGGTCCTTTGCAAAATCTACGTGCAATTACCCAAACACTCAATTGCTTGTTTGCCATGACAGAAGAAGAATTCAAATTCCTGGAAGTGCTTTATAACCGGGGCTCGATCCCGGAGCAGTCCTACATAAATTATGTTCATGGAATGCTTCGCGGAAATACACTGACCGAAGACGAAGCCCCTGAAAGTATTTTCTCCCGCTTTCAGAATTTCGGATTCATAGATAGCAATCACAGGGGAATTTTCCAGATAACTCCATTGGGAAAGGAAAAATTTGAAGAACTGACAGAACGGAAAGAAATCAACCGCAGCCTGGCTAACCTTTCTACCAAAAAAACGAAAAAACTCCATCTCAGCCGCCGCGTCTGGCTGGCAATGATCATCCTGCTGGTCGTAATGAGCGTACTTGCAAGCACCATCATCAATCGCTGGGATGCCATGATGGATCTTTTGCACCGCCTCTGGCATTGAAGAGCCGGAAACTATCTGTGCCTATCTCTCCATTCGCTTTCCGCCCACTTAGGGATACGGGATT
>PLEB01000210.1 GCA_003136915.1 Chitinophagaceae bacterium | reverse complement strand
GAGCAGGAAGGATTAAAGCTGGCCATTCACCCGGATGATCCGCCCTTCCCGGTTTTGGGATTGCCAAGAATCGTCTGCACCGAGGCAGATCTGTTGGATCTGTTGAATGCAGTTCCTTCGCCTGCTAATGGAATCTGCTTTTGTACCGGATCCCTGGGCGTCAGGGCTGAGAATGATTTGCCCGCAATGATCCGGAAAATGGGTAACCGAATTTATTTTCTCCATTTGCGTAATATAAAGCGGGATGCTGCCGGAAATTTTTATGAGGCAGATCATTTGTCAGGCGACGTCGACATGTATAAAGTGATGAAGGAAGTCATCAAGTTAATGAAAAACGAGAACCGGTCCATTCCCATGCGTCCGGATCATGGTCATCAGATGCTTGATGATCTGAACAAACACACATATCCCGGATATAGCGCTATCGGCCGCTTAAGGGGATTGGCCGAACTGCGGGGCCTTGAAATGGGCATCGGGACCTGATCCGTAAATTGGCATGGTTTTTACATTCATTCAATTGTTTCCATTTCGTGCTGAAAAGCACGGGACCAAAANNCAACACCAAAAGACTCGCCTAAGTTGGCCGTTGGTTATCTAAATCATGTTTTGGCCGACACTACTCCAAAAGATTCGCCCAAATTAGCGGTTCGTTATGCGAGCCGGGTTTTGGCAGATACAACACCAAAAGACTCGCCTAAGCTGGCCGTGGCCTACGTCAGGTAGTAACGTTTTGGTTCGTATTAAATTCCCTTTCAAAAGGAGCGGTTGTTTGGAATAAGGCAGCCGCTCCATTGATTTCCAAGTTTTATTTCTCTATTCACATCTGAGGGGACGGGAGGGGGATTTTAAGTTAGACCACCTTGTCCTTTTCCGATCATTTTTACAAATCCTTCACCCGCTTTTACACCGAGTTCCCTTCCGCGAAAATCTTCCATGCTGGCATGGCCGCAACTATAGATTCCCGGTGGATCCTGACTGGTATGACAGTATACTGCTTTTCTTTTCTGCTCCTGCGTTCCGCTGATATCCACAATATCCGTGGGGTGGAAACCCATGGTTTGTTCACCGGCGCAAACCTCAAAAAAGTATAACGGAAATTTTTGCTGCACACGTAGCCAGGATTGTATTACAAGAAGGCTTGCGATCTGATGGTCTTTATGGGAATCAACGGGCCAATGGGTAAACACCAGGTCAGGATTTTCGGCACCGATGAGTTGTTGCATTTTTGCAACCCAATCATTGTTCATGATGGTGTCTCCGTCTATTTGTCCGGCAAACACCGGTTTTGCATTTAGAATTTTACATGCATCAATTGCTTCCTGCTTTCTTATGGCCGCTGCTTCCGCATGGGATTTATTTTCGATGCCCGCCTCGCCGGTGGTGAGATAAATAATAGTTACATCATGACCTTCGTTGGCAAATCTTGCAAGCGTACCGCCGCATCCGCTCTCCGGATCATCGGGATGACCGCCCACGCAAACTATTTTTTTGTTCACAGCCTCATTTATCTTCAGCTTTTCTGAAAGAGGCAAAAAAGGTAATAAACCCAGTGCGGATCCGGTATTTTTTACAAAATTCCGCCTGCTGAAGATTGTCTGTTTCATACAATTAAGGTATCGACTTCCGGTTTATTCTTAAATTTTTTTTAATCTGCCGGCTAAGGGAAGGCTACCCGATCCACTCTTTTTAATTCCCTGTCTGCAATAGTTTAATTTTGTTAAATCAAACGGGAAATAGCCTTACTCTGAACCAGGTTCAGGAAGAATATTAAAATGGATTTATGCAGCCTAAGATCCAGCGAATGACCAGAACAGAATACGATGCCGTAGTTGTGGGATCCGGCCCGAACGGATTAGCAGCCGCTATTGCACTGCAGCAAAAAGGGCTTTCTGTTTTACTGATCGAAGGCAGGAAAGAAATTGGAGGAGGCCTGGCGTCCGCAGAACTTACCCTGCCTGGTTTTATTCATGATACCTGTTCGGCTATTCATCCGATGGCTGTCGGTTCTCCTTTTTTCCAGGAACTGCCCCTTAAGGGATACGGATTGAATTTTGTTTACCCGGTCATTGATGCGGCTCATCCACTTGATAATGGAAATTCGGCCATTTTAAAACGATCCGTAACGGAGACGGCAGAAGAACTGGGAGATCCTGCCTACCTGGATCTGATGGAGGGTTTGGTAAAAGACTGGCCCTGGATCTTTGCCGATGTAATGGGGCCGCTTCGTTTTCCCAGCGATAGGGCCGCGATGGTCCGGTTTGGAATTAAAGCGCTTAGTTCCGCTACTCATCTTGCCAGAAGATTTTCTACCCGGGAAGCCCGTGCACTTTGGGGAGGCATGGCTGCGCACAGCATGCTGCCGCTTAGTTATTTTGCTTCTTCCGCCATCGGACTTGTATTGTTGTTGGAAGGCCATCTGCAGGGATGGCCAATTGCCGTTGGAGGTTCATATTCCATCGCGAAAGCCCTGGGCTCTTATTTTATTTCTCTGGGGGGCAAAATAGAAACCGGATTATATATTAAATCACTGGAGCAGGTTCCATCGGCCCGGGCAGTTTTGTTCGACATAACACCCAGACAATTGTTAAGTATTGCGGGTCACCGGTTTTCAGCCCTGTATCGGCATCAGCTGAAGAATTACAGGTATGGACCGGGCGTTTTTAAGATTGACTGGGCACTCGACGCGCCTATTCCATTCAGGTCCACATACTGCAGGCAGGCAGGAACCATTCATATCGGAAATACTTTTGAAGAAATTGCCGCTGCAGAAAAAATGGTCTGGGAAGGCAAACATCCCGAAAAGCCCTTCGTCCTGCTTGCTCAGCAAAGCCTGTTCGACGATTCCCGCGCCCCGGAAGGTAAACAAACGGGTTGGGCCTATTGTCATGTGCCCAATGGATCAGGGATCGATATGACGGAAGCAATTGAAAAGCAGGTTGAGCGGTTTGCGCCAGGATTCAGGGAATGCATCCTGGCAAGACATGTGATAACAGCAGCAGAAATGGAAGAATTAAATCCAAATTATATCGGCGGCGATATCGGCGGTGGCGCTATTGACCTGAGGCAATTATTCACGCGGCCGGCCCTGCGTTTCTCTCCTTACCGCAGTTCGGCCAGGGGCATTTACATTTGCTCCTCTTCCACGCCGCCCGGTGGAGGTGCACATGGCATGTGTGGCTTTCATGCAGCAAAACGTGCTTTAAGAGATATTTTTAAAATAAAATAACGGCATCCGGAGCCTGCACCGATCCTGTTGCCGTTTGCTGATTACAAGCTTGATGAAGAGGATTTCCAGCATTGATTTTACGCGAGGGCTCGTGATGATTATCATGGCGCTTGACCATGTTCGTGACTTCATACATATAAATTCGGTTACGGAGAGTCCAACCAATCTGTCAACGACCACACCCATTCTATTCTTCACCCGGTGGATCACCTATTTATGTGCGCCCATATTTGTTTTCCTGGCCGGCACATCGGCATATCTGTCTTTTATAAAAAAAGCTGATCGTACGCAAAGCAGAAAATTTCTGCTCAAACGTGGCCTTTGGCTGGTGCTGGTGGAATTTACCATCATGAATTTTGGATTATATTTTGACGCGGGTTTTCATAGTTTAATTTTCGAGGTTATTGCTGCTATCGGTTTTGGATTTATCATTCTTTCCCTACTGCTTAAGGTCTCTTTGAATAAAATAGCCGTCGCCGGACTTGCAATCCTTTTTTTTCATAACCTGCTTCCCCTATCGCCGCTATTCAGTCCGGGTGTTTTTCAGGTATTTCCGAATCGTGTTTTTGATATGGCGTATCCGCCTATTCCCTGGCTGGGCATCATGCTGGTTGGATTTGCTTCGGGGAAATTATTTGAATTACCCGGCGCCAAAAGGCAAAGAATATTCATCTGGATAGGATTGGCATCTTTACTTTTCTTTGTGGTTCTCCGCTTTATCAATATATATGGAGATCCTTCATTGTGGTCTGCTCAAAAAAATGCGATGTTTACGTTCCTGTCTTTTATGAATGTAACCAAGTATCCACCATCGCTTTTATTCTGTTCAGTCACTTTGGGGACCATGTTTTTGCTACTTGCGATTTCGGAGAACCTGAAAAACAGGGTTACGGACATTGTATCTGTTTATGGGAAAGTACCTCTGGCTTATTTTATAGTGCATTTCTATATCATTCATTCCCTGCTCATCATTATATTGTTTCTGCAAGGTTTTCATTGGTCCGACCTGAGATTTGCTTCGGGAAATCTGGGAAGGCCGGTTGGAGCAGAAAGCGGCTTACAGCTTTGGGCAGTTTATTTAATATGGATAGCTGTTGTAGTGTTATTATACAAACCCTGCGTTTGGTATGGCAGGTACAAGGCTGACCACAATCATTGGTGGTTGAAATATATTTAACGAAACGGGGATGATCTTTATCTCTTGGGGAAGATAAGAGCATATATGACATAGAGCCATCCCAGGATTCCATGAACAATGGCCCACAAGATGGATTTGTTCCTGCTCCAGGAAATTACGACGGCGATGATCGTGCCCAGTCCAACACCGGGACCTACGTAAACGGGCTGCATATAACCATAATAAGCCGGACCGCAGGATGCAAGGATTAAAAAAGGAAGGCAATACAGAATATTTTTTATCTGGTCCATGGGTTCATGTTTTAACGCCTTGAAGAAATGAGAATAAAATCAGATGCGCTTCTACAGGATGAATATAGCATTTTCAGAAACAAGATTTACCATTACCTGTAATTTTTCAGTATATTGAAAATTGCGCATATCCATTATTGACAGGATACAGCATCCAAAAAATGAAAAGACGGAATTTTCTCCGGGGCTCAGCCGGATTTTCTTTAACGCTTTTCCCCTGGATAAAACAACAGGGATTTTGGGGAAGCTTTATTGAGGAAGCAGGACAGGAGACGCAGGATCCTTCTGCTTTTCTGGCAATTCATTGCAATGAACACGCTCCCGCGTTTGATTTTTTCTCAATTGATTCGCTGGGCAGGAATATGCTGTCAACGAATATTATTCTTAAGGATGAAAAGACCAAAGCAGAATTCCGCAGGGAATCAGGGAATGGCAAGATCAGTTATTATGCGCAATCACAGATCACGGGTTCTTCTCCCGCCTGGGAGCTGAATTTGAAAAAGACTTCATTCAGCATTTCTTCCAATCATTCTCCGGATGGAAACAGCGCTTTTGTTTTCCAGATCAGTCAACCGGCTAACCATGCTACCTTATTGGGTAGGATGGCAGATGAAGATGGCAGCATCTTTCTTCCTGGCATCATGCATTTCCCAGATATGGGCACGCTGAGGATCACCTGCAATGTTCCCGGAATTTCAGTTGCATACAAAGCAAAACGTTCTATCGAACATCCTTTTGTACGCATTGAGTTTCCGGCCGCTACGGCCGCTTCACCGGAAAGGATTTATCATTTTGAGGGCGTCAGCATACACCCGCAAATAGATGGGATTGATGGGGATGAACGATATGACT
>PLEB01000204.1 GCA_003136915.1 Chitinophagaceae bacterium | reverse complement strand
ATTGGAGCTTTAGGCTGGGGTTTGTAAGAAATTTATCCTTGCTGCAACCGAGCGTAAACAGGAATATGCAATAAAGAAGGAGATGGCTCGCTTTCATGAACGGGAATTGACTGCCGCAAATTAACGGATTTTCACGAAATGCTTTAGTATTGTGCCTGTTTTTAGAATTCATCGTTTTTTATTTTGGAATGCAGAATTAAATGAACATCAACGCACCTGATTATCAATACGACAAAATCCCTGCCGGGTTGCCGAATTACTTTACGCGGGATGCTCTCAGGCTCTTTCATTTCCAGGTTAAACAAAATGAACTATACCGCGCGTTTGTCCGTTCTTTTCATCCCAATCCTGAAACTATTCCAGCTTTGGAAAAGATTCCTTTTTTACCGGTCTCCTTTTTTAAAACACAGGCTGTGAAGACGGGTTCCTTCATTCCAGAAATAATTTTTGAAAGCAGTGGCACCACTGGACAACTTGTGAGCAAACATGAAGTAGCCAGCATTGCGCTTTATCGCGAAAGCATTCTGAGGGGATTCAATTTATTTTATGGTCCGGTAACAGATTACTGCATCATCGGCCTCCTTCCATCTTACCTGGAGAGAAGCGGATCCTCCCTTGTTTTTATGGTGGACCTCCTGATAAATAGGAGCAGTCATCCAAAGAGCGGCTTTTATTTGTATGCATACAAAGAGCTGCATGAACTTCTGTTGCAGCTGGAGAAAAAACAACAGAAGACTTTATTGATTGGTGTAAGCTTCGCACTGCTCGATTTTGCTGCGCAGTTCCCAATGCACTTGCAGCATACCCTGGTGATGGAAACTGGGGGAATGAAAGGCCGGCGGGAAGAAATAACCCGCATNNTCGCAGGCCTATTCCGGGGATGCCGGCCTTTACAGGCCAGTGCCCTGGATGAAAATGCTTGTGCGAAAAGAGGATGATCCGCTCGAGGTTCAATTAACGGGGGAGGGCCTGCTGAATATCATTGATCTGGCAAACCGGGATTCCTGCTCCTTTGTGGCAACGGATGATCTCGCGAAAGTTTACAGTGATGGTTCTTTTGAAGTGCTGGGCAGGATGGATAATAGTGATCTCCGGGGATGCAGTCTCCTGTCAGTTTAATTATAAGGAGTATCCAGCAATTCCGAGCAGGCAACCGTTGCGCCTTTTTGATTGCTTTCCATGGCCAGTTCTATGAGTCTGATGGTATTATAACCATGTTCCGGCTTCACCCATAATGGTTTCCCATTCACCAGGGTCTCATACAGGTCAGTATAATACCAGCCGAAATTTCCGGGAAGGGTCGGATATTTTTCCCTAACCACCCGGCCATTTATTTCCGTGTGAAGCAGTCCATAGTTTTCTTCCGGTTCCCTGCCCCAGTCTTCCGAAACAGGCAGCACGCCTTGCCTTAACAATGCTTCCTGGGGATCTTCTCCATATTTTAGAAAAGTTCCTTTGGTTCCGTTGATCATATATCGCGGTCCGGGCTCACGGACAAGCATACCCGATTTTAATATGACCTTCGTAAATCCATAATCCAGCCACAGCTCAAAATAATCAGTTGTTTTTGCTTGCGGACGTTGCATTCGGAGGTCTGCCGTTACAGATTTCGGTAAACCGAAAAGGCAAAAAGCTTGATCAATCAGGTGCGCCCCGAGGTCGTAAAGTATTCCCGTTCCCGGAGCGGCCTCTTCGCGCCATGCGCCGGGCCTTAGTTCTGGACGGTACCGGTCGTAGTGCGCCTCAAACTCGGCGATCTCGCCGAGTTTTTTTTCTTTAAGCAATTGCCGTATGGTTAAGAAATCGCCCACGTATCTCCTGTTCTGATATACGCTGAGTACTTTTCCGGAATCCTTTGCAATGGCCAGAAGTCTTTTACCTTCTTCCGATGTGATCGTGAAAGGTTTTTCCAATACCACGTGCTTACCTGCGCGCAGTGCCTTGGACGTATATTCAAAATGCGTATCATTCGGCGTTGTGATTACGACCAGTTCCAATGATGGATCGGCAAGCATTTCATCCATGCTTCTTACAAGATGGATCTTAGGATATTTTTCTTTGGCGGTATCCGCATGCCTTTGTAAGATGCTGAGCAACTGGTATTGCGGGTTAGTGGTAATAAAGGGAAGATGCATTACCTGTGCCGCTATACCATATCCGACTACCCCTGTTTTCATAAAAACCTATTGGTGTCCGCGAAGATAAGCCGGGGAATGCAGGATGCTTTTGAAGATGCAAAAAATCGTTAACTGATCTTTGGCCTTAAAAAAGAGGAGTCCCGGTGCACCCGGCTTTGGGTTGGTATGATCGGGCCGCCAGGGGTATTTGGCCCCTNNATGTTAGGGGAGGACCGGTATTTGATGGTATATGAAAAGGAAAATTAACAAAGCCGGTTTGAACCCGGGGAATATGGTTGTTATAAATTTAAAAACCTGAAATTGCGGCTTCAAATAAAAATGGGATATTTATAAACAAAAAAAATAAACATGAAAATGGTAAAACACTTCCTGACCTTTATCCTAATACTATGCGCGTTCACGGGGATCAGGGCACAAACAGCAGATGAGATCGTCAATAAATACATCGATGCCATCGGAGGAAAAGATAAGATTGCCCAGATAAAAACCCTTCACACAGAAAGCACGGTGGATGCGATGGGCAATGAAGGACCCAGCACAATTACAGTTCTCAATAACAAAGGATATCGGCTGGAGACTGAAATCAATGGCCAAAAGATCATCCAGGTTTTCACCGATAAGGGAGGCTGGTCAGTCAATCCCATGATGGGTGCCACTACACCGCAAGCTCTACCTGATGAAATGTACAAGCAGAGTAAAGAAGCGATTGACATTGGTGGAGCTTTGTTTAATTATGCAGATAAAGGCAATAAAGTGGAACTTATAGGAAAGGAGGCAGGCGCCTATAAACTAAAGGTTACCAACCCGGATTCGGTTGTAACCACTTATTATATTGACTCAGCTACACATTTTAACACGAAGATAACCAGGTCTGCCTCGATGATGGGCCAGACAATGGAGGTGTCCTATACATTTTCTGATTTTAGAAAAACGGATTTTGGAAATGTTTACCCGTTTAGCACTGAAATTAATTACGGTGATCAATTCAGCATCACTTCCAAAGTGAACAAGATCCAGATTAATACAGACGTAGATCCGAAGATTTTCGACATGCCGAAATCGTGATTTTTTGAGCGATTATTCAAAGCCCCCTCGAAAGAAGGGGCTTTTCTATTTGGTTAATGTAAGGAGGTCATTATTTGCCTCTACAATCCACTAACGCATACAACAACGCAGGTCCTGCGTGTCGGTGATAATATATGTTACCACGCCCCAGACCTGCATGTCCATATCTGCAGTGATTCGGATCTCGGGATATTTGGAATTCGCAGGCACGAGCCAGCAGCGATGATCATTTTTCTAGAAATAATTGACCGTGAATTCACCATTCAGCAAAGCGACAACGATATTACCGTTTACATGAACCAGGGATCGGTCTACAATCAGCCTGGCCCGCGTCGGAATAAAAGCGCCCATCATGGAATCGCCACTGGATTCCACCAGAAAAGTTGAGCCGGGATGCCGGATAAGCAATAATTCCATACTACAAGTATACTAAAATTATTAGTAATAACCCACTAAAATTCATGGGATTTATGAGGAAAGCATGAATCCTGCAACATTTTTTCTCAGAGACCGTCATTAGCAGGACCCGATTATGAAGTACCGAAACTGAACATCTGATGTTCTGAAAGCGGACAGTCTGACGTTTTGAAATAATTTATTTATCTGATTTACAGGATCTAACAAAAATGGCATCTGCTTGGATCAGTAATCCGTACCCTATCCTTTAAACTCATCAACACATGTTTAAAACAAATCTGAAAATTGCCTGGCGCAATCTCTGGAAGGATCGCCAGTTCACCTTTTTAAACCTCATCGGACTTTCTACCGGACTAGCCTGTACCCTGCTTATTTATCTGTGGGTGACCGATGAATTGAGTTTTGACAAGTTTCATGAAAAGGACAGTCAGCTTTACCAATTGATGGAACACCGGAAATCTGCCGACCAGGTGAGTATTTCAGATGAATCATCAGGTATGCTCGGCGAAACACTGGCTGCCCAGATGCCCGATGTGGAATTTGCAGCAGCTGTTGCCCCGGCGGCGTGGTTCCAAAGGTTTACACTCACCGTTGGAGAAAAAAATATCAAGGCAGTCGGACAATATGTTGGAAAGGACTATTTCAATATTTTTTCCTTTAAACTCCTGGAAGGGGAAAAGAATAAGGTGCTGGCTGATAAGAATTCCATTGTCATATCCGAAGACCTGGCGAAGAGACTTTTCAGTTCTACAACAAATATTATCGGGAAGCCTGTACAGTTTGAACATAGCCAGATTTTTTTCGTTAGCGGTGTTTTTGAAGACATTCCATATCATTCTTCTGAGCAATTCGATTTTCTCCTTTCGTTTGAATATTATAAAGATGTCCAGGGTTGGGTTAAAACCTGGAACAATATAGGGCCGCATAATTATGTGATCTTAAAAAAGGGCACCGACATCGATGCGTTCAATAAAAGAATTGCCGGCGTTGTAACGCAAAATGGCGGAGATACTACAAGATCTCCGTTTGCCTACCATTTTTCAGATAACTACCTCCATAACATATTCAATCACGGAGCGCGCCAGGGAGGAAGAATAGAATATGTGAGGTTGTTTTCCATCATTGCCATTTTCATCCTTGCCATTGCCTGCATTAATTTCATGAATTTGTCAACAGCAAAAGCGGCAAGAAGATTGAAAGAAGTTGGTATTAAGAAAGTGGTAGGGGCCAGCCGGTATCAACTGATCTTTCAATTTCTGAGTGAATCCATGCTGCTGACCTTATTCGCAGTAATCATGGCCCTGGGTTTTGTTTGGCTATTACTGCCTGCATTCAATGAGCTGACCGGAAAACAAATGCAGTTCCCTTTTGAACCAAAACTGATTTGCGGAATACTCGCCATTATTTTATTCACCGGGTTTTTCGCAGGTAGCTATCCTGCTTTATATCTTTCGGGCTTCAGTCCCGTTTCGGTATTGAAAGGTAAACTACGTACGACGCTGGGAGAGGTATGGGCCCGTAAGGGACTGGTGATTTTCCAGTTTACTCTTTCGATCATTTTGATCGTTGGCGTGATGGTGGTTTATAAACAAATCAATTATATACAAAGAATCAATCTCGGTTACAATAAGGACAATATCGTGCGGTTTGATTCTGAAGGTAAGATCTCTGGTAACGAGGAAACATTTATAGCCGGATTAAAAAAGATTCCGGGGGTAATTAATGCGTCCTTCACTTTCCATAATATGGTCGGTCGTAATTATGGAAGCAATGGCATGGATTGGGATGGGAAAAACCCGAATGAATCTATCTATTTTGAGGGCCTTGGCGGAGGTTATGATTTTGTAGAAACTATGGGTATGACCATGGTCGCCGGCCGGAGTTTTTCGAAGAATTACGGCGATGAATCTTCAAAAATAATTTTAAATGAAGCCGCCGTACGGCTGATGGGCCTTAAGAATCCGGTCGGAAAGAATGTGAAGCTATTCGATAACACCAAACAAATCATAGGCGTAGTTAAAGACTTTCATTATGAATCATTACATGAATCCGTGAAACCATTGTACATGATATTGCTTGCCCCGGGTGGTAGTCCATGGAATAAAATCATGGCCAGGATCCAGGCCGGCAGGGAAAGAGAAACTATGGATCATATCAGACAATATTATGAGGCCTATAATCCGGGCTTTCCATTCGACTATCATTTTCTGGATGAAGCATATCAAAAGCTCTATGCCTCTGAGATCCGAGTTGGCGTTCTGTCCAGGTACTTTGCCGGGCTTGCTATCCTCATATCATGTCTCGGTCTTTTTGGTTTAGCAGCATTCACCGCCCAAAAAAGACAAAAGGAAATCGGAATACGCAAAGTGGTAGGCGCATCTGTTACTGATCTTATCGTCATGCTATCGGGGGATTTTTTCCGAATGGTAATGATTTCCATCCTGATTGCATTCCCTCTTTCGTGGTGGGCAATGAATCAATGGCTGGACAGCTTTGCCTACCGTATACATATAAACGCTATTGTATTTTTAACAGCAGGCGCGGCAGTAATCCTGGTAACATTAATTACTATCAGCTATCAATCTGTAAAAGCTGCTTTTGCGAATCCGGTACATAGCCTGCGCTCAGAATGAGCATGCTATGCAACAATGTCCATAGTGGACGCTGAACCCTTTGGAGAGAAGACGCTGAATAGAATCGTCTGGTTAATAACGGTAACAAACAGCATTGATATTCATTCCCGCGCCGATGGAAGCGAACAGGATCACGTCACCCGGGTGAAGTTGATGCGGAGGCAGTTGCTCTTTACGCACGAGATCAAACAAAGTAGGAATGGTAGCTACTGAACTGTTGCCAAGCCAGCCGATGCTCATCGGCATGATATTTACCGGAGGTTCATCAATTCCATAAAGCTGGTACAATCTTTTTATGATGGCCTCGTCCATTTTTTCGTTTGCCTGATGTATGAATATTTTTTTCAGTTCCTGGATGGGTATATCGCTTTTATCCAGGCATAATTTCATCGCCGCGGGAACCTGCTTTATTGCAAATTCATACACTTTCCGTCCTTTCATTTTCAGATAGCGGATATGGGGATTACTGCCCGGGTAATAGGACATGCCCATGTTAATGAAATCAACTTCCTCCATCGCGTAGGTCTCTGCGGTGTAACCCAATATACCTGTTGAACCGGTTTCCCCATTCTGCTGTTCCAGCACCACGGCACCCGCACCGTCACTGAAGATCATACTGTCCCGGTCATACATGTCAATTACCCTGGATAACGCTTCAGTGCCAATGACCAGGGTTTTTTTTGCCAGGCCCGATTTTATATAAGCATCCGATTGAATAAGTCCCTGCAACCAACCGGGGCAACCGAATAAAACATCATAGGCAACACAATTGGGATTGCGGATTCCCAAAGCATTTTTTATCAGGCTCGCAAGGGAAGGAACTGCTGCAGTTTGAACGGTACCCATGATTACGTTTCCGAAATTGTGGGCAACAATCAACTGATCGATCGTTTCAGGGTCAACGCGGCTGTCCTGCAATGCCAGCTTGGCTGCTTCATAACCTAAATCAGAGGCATTCAGATCATTGGTAGTATAACGCCTTTCTTCGATGCCGGTGATTTTTTTAAACTTGCTGACTACTTCCTCAGGTTCGGTATGAAGGGGGCTGCCGCCGGAGGAATAAAAGACTTGCTTTGCGAAATCCTGGTTTGTCTGAACGAACGGCGGAATATAAGAACCGGTACCTATAATTACTGAATGAAGCATAATCAATCCCGCGGTTAAAAATTAAAGTGGGTTGTATTAATAAAGGTAAATAAAATTGCCAGCAAAGTCCTAGGTTCTGCTGGCCTGGAATGTTCAGGAAATGCTGTATTTTGGAAAAATGGGCTTAATCAGAAGGATTTGGAAAAGAAGGAGCCAGGGGTTCAAGCAGGAAATGCTTGTTCTTTATTTTGCCATCCGGGATAAAAAGACGCCAATAGCCGCAAAACTGCTTGCTCTTCTGTCTTTACTTTATCTGCTTAGTCCAATTGACCTGATCCCTGATTTTATCCCATTTATTGGTTATCTGGATGATCTCATCATTGTTCCGCTTTTACTGCATCTTTCTTTTATCCTGTTGCCCGCATCTGTGATAGCGTCCAGCCGGCTTAAAGCACAAAACCACCTCAAAAAGATCCGGATCATCCTGATCTTATTGGGTGTTGTGCTGGTATTGATTATGGCAGGTATTTTTTTCCTGGCAAAAGACCTTTTCCGCGAAATCAGCTGAATTTATGGGGAATGAAAGAAAGTTTGCACGTTGCGCTGCCTAGGAGACTAATTCCGAAGCTGTAGCGGTTTTTACTTTCTTTTCCTTCGGTTCTTTTTTTGGAACCACAGTAATATTCTCCTTGGCAAGCGAATCAGTCAGGATCTTTCCTGCTTTGCGAAGTTTTTTTTGGAATTTCTTTTCGCTGATTTTTTTATGATATTCTTTTAGAGATTCTGCCAGTTTTCCCTGGACTTCCTTAAGCATCGTTTTCTTTAACGATTTCTGAGCATGCTGTTTAGCTTTTTTTGCCATGGCTATCTATGTTTTAATTCACGAATGTGATAATATAAAGGTAACATTGATTTCAGTCGGCCAATGTTAAGATTTGAGTTTATCGGGAGAACAGGACGAATAATATGCCCCCAACCAGCTATCCGTTAAGAATTTACATCAGACCAATTGGGAGCTAAGGTGGCCTGGCCCACCTCTATTTTCCTGGAAGTTCTTCCTCCCCGGGTCTGTTTTACTGTTTATCGCAGAAATCGGGGCCTTTGTCGCAGGAAGCCTGCAGATTTTCATTATATACCTACATTGGGTGCGATTTCATCTTTATGAATAAAAAATGGTACAATTCCAGGGGCGCTCTAATCTGCTTTCATATCCTGGCCTGGTTGTTTTTATTTTCCCTGCCCGCGCTATTCCACCGGGAAAATGATCAGCCCCGGGTTAACTGGAAGGGAATGACATCTTTCAGATCCCTGATATTCGACATATTTTTCATATCTCTTTTTTACCTGAATTCCTTCCTGCTTATCCCGCGTTTGCTGAACCGCAAAAAGATGGGAGCCTATATCCTGATCATCATTTTTTTGTTTCTGGGTGTTTTAATTGTGCTCCCGCAATTACCTTCAGAAACCGGGCAGCGGTGTTTTCACCGGGAATCTTTTTTTCTTCTTTTCCCCTACCTGTTTATTTGGGCAATGAGTACGGCTTACCGGTTTTTTTCCGACCAGGTGAAAACGGAGCAGTTGCTCAAGGAAAGAGAAAATGAAAACTTAAAAACGGAATTATCCTTCCTCAGATCCCAGGTAAGCCCGCATTTTTTATTCAACGTCCTTAACAATATGGTGGCCATGGCGAGATTGAAATCAGACCTGCTGGAGCCGTCCCTGATCCGCCTTTCGGGTCTGATGCGCTACATGCTTTATGAATCCGACGAAGCCAAAGTGCCTCTTTCCAGGGAAGTTGAGTACGTACTCAGTTATATTGAATTGCAGAAAATTCGCTATGCGAAATCATTGACCATACATACGGATATGGATCCGGGAGGGAACGAGCTTATTGAACCCATGCTGTTGATTCCATTTATTGAGAATGCTTTTAAACACGGAACAGGCATCATACAAGATCCGGTAATTGAAATTTCCCTGAAGTACACCGATGGATTGTTAGATTTCCGGGTCAGGAACAAATTCGTTTCCGGAAATGAAGAAATCAAGGACCGGGTTGCTGGTATTGGTCTGGCCAACGTCATCCGGCGCCTGAATCTGCTGTATGACCAAAAACATATGATTAGTATCGATCAGGCAAATGGATGGTTCACCGTTTCTTTGCAAATTAAACTGCACGCTACATGAAGGTTTTGGCGGTAGATGATGAACCTCTGGCGCTGGCACTCCTTGAGGATAATATCAGGCAGGTGCCCGCTTTCCGACTGGTGGCCTCCTGTAGTAATGCGATGGAGGCGCTTGCTGTGCTGGGCAAACAGGAAGTAGATCTGATCTTTCTGGATATCCAGATGCCAGGCCTTACCGGATTACAATTTCTCCAGTCGCTTTCCGTCAAGCCAATGGTTATACTGATCACGGCATATGAAAAATATGCGCTGGAAGGATTTAATCTGGACGTGATTGACTACCTCGTTAAGCCGGTTCCGCTGGAACGATTTTTGAGAGCATGCAATAAAGCACAGGATTTTTTCAAATTGAAGAACAATGCTTTTTCAGCCGAGCAGCCAGATTATTTTTTTGTAAACGCAGAATACGGATTAATAAAAATTGTCATCGCAGACATTGTACAGATTGAGGGCTTGAAAGATTACCTGAAGATCCACCTTGCAGATGGCAAGCCGCTCGTGATTCGAATGAGCATGAAAGGCATAGAAGAAAAACTGCCGCCCAATAAATTCTTCCGCATTCACAAGTCCTATATCGTTGCTATTGCCTATATAACCTCCATTCGCAAAAATTCCGTATTCCTGGGTAACCAGGAACTTCCCCTGAGTGATCACTATAAAGACGACCTCCTCCGGGTAATTGGGCAGGGAAACAGAGGGTAATGGATTTGGTCGCAGGATATTGACCGCTCGTCTCAATTCTGTTTGTCGTAAGAATCGCCAAATTAGCTTTGTCTATTATTACCAAACGCATTATATGAAAAAATTTTTGCTGTTTATGTGTTCCCTGGCCGGCTTTTTTGCAGTACAGGCCCAGTTCCCCGGTGGAGGAGGTAAAGTTCCCAATATGGGGCATATCTATGGTAAGATAATAGATAGTTCGGGTCATCCCATTAGCGAAGCAACGGTGATCGTTCTTCAGAATAAAATGGACTCCGTTACAAAAAAGAGAAAATTTGTTTTACTTAAGGGACTTAGCACCACGGCGAACGGGACTTTCGATTTTGAAGACCTTCCCATGTTCGGTGGCTTGAAACTTAAGATCTCAGCATCCGGCTTTAAACCTTATGAACAAATGGTGGCGTTTCAAATGAGAATGCCTGCCGGAGGAACGGCCAGAACAACCACAGATCCTACCCAGGCCATGAGTTCCATTGGCAATGCCATTAACGGATTCGACAAAGACCTTGGCAATATTAAACTCCAAATTGATGTAAAACAACTCGAAGCAGTGACTGTAACGGCTTCTGCGCCAACGCTGAAAATGGATATCGATAAGAAAACCTATAACGTGGAGAAAGATATTGTGAATGCTGGTGGTACCGCGTTGGATGTAATGAAGAATGTGCCTTCAGTGAATGTGGACATAGACGGCAATGTGACCCTCCGAAACAGTACCCCACAGATTTATATCGACGGGCGGCCAACCACATTAACACTTGATCAGATTCCTGCAGATGCTATCGAAAGTGTGGAAGTGATCACTAATCCTTCAGCCAAATATGATGCTTCGGGAGGAGGTGCGGGTATCCTGAATATCATTTTGAAAAAGAATCGCAAAACCGGATATAACGGGAATGTCAGGGCGGGGGTCGACAGCCGGGGTGGCGTTAACGGCGGTTTGAATTTCAATCTTCGTCAGAATAAATTCAATTTCACCGCAGCGGGATTTGTCAACCAGAATCGTGGTGTTACCACCGGATTCACCGACAGGACTAATTATACGGATACACCAACTACCATACACCAAACCAACTACGACAAAAACAAAGGCGGATTTGCTTTTGGTAGCGTAGGTTTTGATTATTTCATGACTCCCCGCACCACTTTTTCCTTAACCGGTATCAAGGTACACGGAGAATTTAAACCATACGAACTTCTGAACATTCAGAATACCACTGATTTTCCGAGCGGCGCAACTACTTTTTACAGTGATCGGGTCTCCAATACTGAAAGAATATTTAATGCCAATGGGCTCCAGTTTGCTTTCAAACATCTTTTTCCGAAAGAAGGAGAGAACATCACGGCGGACTTTAATTATTTTGCCGGGGTAAATGAGAACAATGCCTTATACGTTACGGACTATTTTTCCGGTAATCCCGGGTCACCGGTGGCCCATTTTTCACAGCAGAAAGTAGACGGTAGCGGGAACAATAAATTTATTACCGCGCAAACGGATTATGTGCATCCATTTGACGCTAAAACAAAGCTGGAAGCCGGATTGCGAATGAATAGCCAGCAGTTGGTGAGTAATACTTACAATTATTACGACACCCTGGGGGATAATAATTTCTATTTGGTCCCTGCCGCATCCACGAATTATACGAATACCAATAATGTATATGCCGGTTATGTTTCTTTTACGAGTGCGATTAAAGATTTCGGCTACCAGGTAGGATTGCGTGGGGAAAGCTCAAACTATACTGGACAAGTTTTTAATACCAAGCAACAATTTGGCAATTCTTATCCGCTGAGTCTTTTCCCTTCTGTTTTCCTTAGCCAGAAACTAAAGAATAAACAGGAATTACAAATAAGTTATACGCGCAGGATCAATCGTCCGAATTTCTTCCAGCTGATCCCTTATACAAATTATACGGATAGCCTGAATATTACAAGAGGTAATCCAAACCTGGTTCCCCAGTTTACCAATTCACTGGAGATGTCTTACATGAAAACCTTTAAAGGCAATAATACCTTTTTGGCTTCCATATATTATAAACGCACGGATAACCTGATCACGAGCTTCCTGGATACGTTTACGAATGCCATTTCCGGGAAAAATGACCTCGTCAATACGTATATCAACGCCAGCTACAGTCAGACTGTTGGTGCTGAATTTACATCTGTGAATAATATAACCAATTGGTGGGACCTCACATCTAATATTAATCTGTACAATTCCAAGATCAATACCAGCAATGTTACAGCTTCCCAGAATGCTTTATGGAGCTGGTTTGGCAAGCTGAACAGTAATTTTAAACTTCCCGCCAAATTCAAGTTACAGATCACCGGGATGTATCAATCCAAAACCAATTTGCCCGTGAATACAGGGGGCGGAGGCATGGGGGGCGGCCCTCCGGGACTTAGCGGCGCGCAGAGTGCTTCGCAGGGATATATTGCCTCTTTCTGGGCCGTGGATGCTGCTGTGAGCAGGAGTTTTTTCAAGGCTGATGCCGGCACACTCAGTGTTTCTATAGGCGACATTTTCAGAACGAAGCATTCCGACCAACATTCATCAAGTCAGTTCTTTGTTCAGGATTACAACCGTATCCGGGATCCGGACCTGGTTCGGGTCAACTTTTCTTACCGCTTTGGAAAAATGGATGTTTCCCTTTTCAAGAGAAAGAACATGAACTCCTCTGGCTCACAGGACGCCATGCAGGGTATGCAATAAATAATTTCTTTAAGTAAAATTTTAAACAACTGCACGCAATATGAAATTGGTTTATCTGGCTGCATCTGCTGTTCTGTTTCAGACTGCCGCCCACGCTCAGGGGAACCCGCCTCAATTGGGTACACAATCAGTAAAACAAGTAGTCGCCGCTATGACCCTGGAAGAGAAAGCCAGGCTGGTAGTGGGCATGGGATTCAGAATGCCGGGTGGGCAGCCTTCAAGAAGGGCACCGGCTACTGCCACATCCAGACCAAATACAGATACTGCAAATGCCAACCCGGGCTTTACACCGCCGCCAACGGACCCGGAGGCTGCTAGCCTCCCTGAAAAAGTTCCGGGTTCGGCAGGGAGAACCCATCCCATCGACAGGTTGGGAATTCCGAGCATAACCGTATCTGATGGCCCTGCCGGCGTGCGTATAAATCCATTCAGAAACGGTGACAGCTCCAGGACCTACTATGCAACTGCATTTCCTGTAGGCACTTTACTTGCTTCTTCCTGGGATACTGCCCTCGTTGAAAAAGTAGGTGATGCGTTTGGAAGTGAAATACATGATTATGGAATTGATATTATTCTTGGCCCGGCAATGAACATTCACCGAAATCCATTAGGCGGAAGAAATTTTGAATATTACTCGGAGGATCCGCTGATAGCCGGAAAGATAGCTGCAGCCATCGTAAGGGGAATTCAATCCAATGGAGTCGGAACTTCCATCAAACATTTTGCAGCCAATAACCAGGAAACGAATCGTAATCAGATCAATACTATCGTGAGTGAACGTGCACTGAGGGAAATCTATTTGCGCGGGTTTGAAATTGCGGTTGAGCAATCGGATCCATGGACGGTGATGAGTTCTTATAATAAGATCAACGGGACTTACACTTCTGAAAACCCTGAACTGATCACCACCATTCTCCGCAAGGAGTGGGGATTTAAAGGTATGGTGATGACCGACTGGTTCGGAGGGAAAGATCCGGTGGCTCAAATGAAAGCAGGCAACGATCTCCTGATGCCGGGAACGCCTGCCCAATCCAAAGCCATAATAGATGCGGTTAAAGCGGGCAAACTTGATGAACACATGCTCGATGGAAATGTGGAAAGGATTCTGGATCTTATCCTACTTTCTCCATCGTTCAAAAAATACCAGCCTTCGGAAAAGCCAGACCTGGCTGCTGATGCACAGGTATCCCGCGGTAGCGCCACTGAAGGCATGGTGCTGCTGAAAAATGAAAACAGCCTACCGCTTTCTTCAGGGAAAAAGATTGCTCTTTTTGGAAATACTTCATATAGCCTGATTGCAGGTGGAACCGGAAGCGGCAATGTGAACAAAGCTTATACGGTCTCTTTAAAAGAAGGACTCGAAAAGGCAGGATTTGCCCTGGATGGTACGCTCAGCAACAGCTATGAAAATTATATTTCGGAAGAAAATGCGAAAAGGCCCAAAACAAGATCTTTCTTTATGTTGCCTCCGCCCATTCCGGAAATGAAGCCCGACGCGGCTTCCGTTGCAAGCGAAGCAGAATCATCTGATCTGGCTATTTTTACGATCGGCAGAAATGCCGGCGAAGGTGCAGACCGCAAAGTGGAAAAAGATTTTAATCTTTCTGATGATGAAAAAGATATGATCAAACAGGTTTCTGATGCATTTCATGCCAAAGGCAAAAAACTGATTGTGGTGCTTAATATTGGCGGTGTAATTGAAACAGATAGCTGGCGCGGATTGGCGGATGGAATTCTGCTTGCATGGCAACCCGGTCTGGAAGGCGGAAATGCCATAACCGATATTCTTAGCGGAAAAGTAAATCCTTCTGGTAAACTCGCCACCAGTTTCCCGATCAAATATGAAGATGTTTCCTCGGCTAAAAACTTCCCTGGCCATGAACTGGAGCCACAGACCGCTGCAAATACGAGACCATTTGGAGGCCGTGCCGCAGAAGTGACTTATGAAGAAGGGATCTATGTAGGTTATCGCTATTTCAATACATTTCATGTGAAGACAGCTTATCCTTTCGGCTTTGGCTTGTCATATACTCAATTTGCATATAGCGCATTGGCATTTAGCAGTAGTTCATTCAAAAATAAACTGGAGGTTTCTGTCACGGTGACCAATACCGGCAAGCTGGCAGGAAAGGAAGTAGTGGAATTGTATCTTTCAGCCCCGGCAAAGCAAATGGATAAGCCCCGGGAAGAGTTGAAGGGATTTGCAAACACGCGTTTGTTAGAACCAGGACAATCCCAGACTTTGGAGATGACACTGGATGAAAATGCACTGGCTTCCTTCGATACCCGGCAGACTCGCTGGGTTGCAGAATCCGGAACCTACCAGGTGAAAATAGGCGCTTCATCAGAAGATATCAGGATTACAAAAGACTTTACTTTAAGCAAAGAATTGCAATTGCCGAAGCTAAACAAAGTGTTGGTTCCGGCAATAAACATTCAGGAGATGAAACGGTGAAAGTAAAAATTAAAAAGTAAAAAAGTAAAAATTGGAACCTGATTTCAATGATCCATTGAATAAGCGCTCCAATTTTTACTTTTTACTTTTTAATTTTTAATTCTTCCCTAATTACCCAGTATTTTCGCAGCATGATTTTTACTAAACCTGCGCTTACATGAAAATGGTAG
>PLEB01000348.1 GCA_003136915.1 Chitinophagaceae bacterium | reverse complement strand
TTTTTTCCTGACCGGGGTTTGTTTCCCGGAGCTGCTGAATTTCTTTTCCTGTACCATTTTATCAGAGTTGTTTTATACAGGGTGGGCATCGACCTGTCCTGTGCAAAACCTGAAATGCGTTTCAGTAAGCTGCTGACAGCAGGGTTGGTCATTATGAAATTGTAAATGCCCGGTGCAAGGGATCCAAACCTGGCTGAACGGTTAAAATTAGCAATGAGTCTTGACCGGAAGGGCACACCGTTGGCGTCATGGTATTGCTGAAGGAATTCAGCTTTGAGTTTGGCCACGTCAACATTAGAAGGGCATTCTGATTTGCATGCCTTGCAACTCAGGCAAAGGTCCATAACATCCAGTATTTCCTCCTGGTCGAAGCGGTTGAGCTTGTTAGAATTTGTAAGATATTCCCTTAAAATATTTGCTCTTGCCCTTGTAGTATCTTTTTCATTCCGGGTTGCCATATAGGAAGGACACATGGTGCCGCCGGATAAATGAGTTTTGCGGCAATCACCCGTGCCATTGCATTGTTCCGCATGCTGCAGTATGTTCTGTCCCTGGAAACGAAAAACAGTTTTGAATTCAGGTGTTTTTTGCCCGGGCGCATAACGCAGCATGGTATTCATGGGAGGCGTATCCACGATCTTATTCGGGTTGAAAATATTTGCGGGATCCCAGGTGATTTTAATGGTTTTAAACAATTCATAATTCCTGTCGCCAACCATTTGCCTGATAAATTCTCCGCGGAGCCTTCCATCGCCATGCTCCCCGCTCAGGGAACCCCGGTATTTCTTAACCAGGGATGCTATTTCTTCTGCGATCGTTCTGAAGAGTTTATTTCCTTCTGCTGTTTTCAGGTTCAGGATTGGGCGCAGATGAATCTCGCCGGAACCCGCGTGGGCATAATGAACGGCATGCAATCCATATTTTTTCAGTATCAAATCAAAATCGGAAATATATTGTGGCAGGTCATTCACATCTACAGCAGTATCCTCTACAACCGGCACGGCTTTTTCATCGCCCGGCATATTGCCTAACAGGCCTAATCCGGCTTTTCGCAAGCTCCAGATTTTTTTACTGTCTTCTCCAAATAATAAAGGATAATGATATCCGAGGCCTGCGCGCTTCATTTCATCTGTCACCTGACCTGCTACCTCTTCAATTTCTTTTCTGCCGGATCTTCTGAATTCAATTACGAGGATAGCGCCGGGATCACCTTTTACAAAAAAGCGGTTCTTGCTTTGCTCGATATTTTCTTTGGTGCATTCCAGAATATAATGGTCGATTAGTTCACTGGCACTGGGATGATATTTTAGGGCTATCAGGTTTGCGCGCAGGGATTCGTCAACGGAATCGAAATGGACACAAAGCAAACCTGTTTCTCCGGGAGGTAAGGGAATAATATTCAATTTAATTTCTGTGATGAACGCCAGGGTGCCTTCGGATCCGGCGATGAGTTTGCAGAAATTAAAATCTGGCTTGCCGGCAATAAAAGGCGCCGAGTTCATCAGCGTGTCCAGGGCATAGCCGGTATTTCTTCTTTCCACACTTTTCTTCGGGAATTGATTATTTATTTCCGCCTGATTATCCGTATTGCCCAGCATGGATCTTACAGTTTTGTATATGCTGCCTTCGAGGTCTTGACGTTCGCATTTCTGATGAAATTCATCCATCCTCATAGCTTCGAATACGGTTTCGGAGCCATCGCTGAGCAAGGCATTCACTGCAAGGAGATGCTCCCTTGTGCTTCCGTAAACGACGGAATTGGAGCCGCAGGAATTATTTCCTACCATGCCACCGATCATCGCGCGATTAGCCGTGGAAGTCTCAGGACCGAAAAACAAACCATGAGGTTTCAGGAACATATTCAGCTCATCGCGGATCACACCCGGCTCCACCCTTACCCATTTTTCGGCTGTATTCAGCTCGAGGATTTTATCAAAATTCTTGGAGACGTCAACGATGATTCCATGGCCGACAACCTGTCCGGCTAATGAAGTACCCGCAGTCCTTGGAATTAGGGAAGTCTGATTTTTCCTTGCAAAATCAATCAGTAATTTGAGATCATCCGTTGATTTCGGAACGGCCACAGCCAGTGGCATCTCCCGGTAGGCTGATGCGTCGGTTGCGTAAAGGATCCTCATGCGGTCATCTGTGTACAGTTCGCCTGCCAATTGCCCGGATAATGCGCTCAGCTTTTCATTCAAGGAGGTCATGCTGCGCGAAATTATAAAACTATGGGCTTTTGAGTGAATTGTTTTTGTTTTGTGCTACAATGGATGGCGGGAGATTGTTTCTTTGGTCATTAAAGGATATATATCGAGTTTTATAAGTATCTGAATATTTCCGGCAAAAAAATAATGCCGCCGATCACTGCGCTGAACATTGAAACCCAGAGAACGGCTCCCGCAGCGGTATCTTTTACAATTTTTATCTGCGGATGAACCGCAGGTTCCACCAGATCGCATAACTTTTCCAAAGCACTGTTTAGCATTTCCATGGATAATACGGAACCGATGCAAAGCAAAACGGCGATCCATTCATTTCGGGTTATTTTCAAGAATGCGGCCAGTAATAATGCACATATGCCGATGGCCGCCTGAATTTTGCCGTTTCGTTCATGCCGGATGAAATGCCATAAGCCTGAGAATGCATTCTTAAACGATCTTCCCGTTTTTTGTTTCATTTCAATCAGTTAATAAGAGATTGTTTTTTAATTTCGGAACCGTCAATGGTATATGTTTAAATCCTTCTGCAAATATCCCAACAGATTTTCCTAAAATCGTTGAATCCATCTCAGACCCGGTGTTACCTGCCTGAAAAAGTCATGGAAAAAAATGGCCGGTTCAATTTTTGTTTTGCCTTCAAATAAGGATATGTTCCCTGCTCCAATACGGATAGTGTGGTTGTCAAAATATTCTCCCTCTCTTCTGATGAGATAACCAATTGAGAATACGGTAAGCAGGTATGAATCTTTCCGGGGATCATGGTCGCGGACAAATCCCTGGCCGTAGGTTAATGTTAGGAAATCGTTACGGAAAGTTTTCAGGGTGCCCTGGGTACTCTGAAATAAGAACTGCGGTTCCCATTGGAGCCCAGCTTCATACTTGAAAACAGCATTGCTTATGGTCAAGGTGGCTCCCAGACTGAAAGAGGGCACAAAATAGTTTTTATAATTCTGAACGTTAACGGAAATAACCGGTGTTATGAAGTCACCATGACCTTCAAAATAACCTTTTGGCAATTTTGCGGATATCCTTGGATCTCTTTGCAAATGCAGCGTACCGGTCTTATCCGGCTGCCACCCGGAATATACATTTTTAAGCAAGCTAAGGATTTTATCATTGAGGCCGGCGGCCAGAATAGAAGGCAATTCATCCAGCTGGTTAACAAAAAAACTGACCTGGTAATAGCGGATATCAGGAAAAGGTTTCTTCAGAGCAACTTTGGCCTGATACTCGATTGCCCCGATAAAATTAACAGTATCCTGTTCTAATTTTAGGGCTGCCAGGTCGCCCTTGTTCAATAGGAAAATAGAACCTTTGGGTTTAAACTGCTGGAACCGGATCTCCTTTCTTCCGGAAGAATCTATTAAGTAATCGATTCTTTTGGAGGTTATTTCATCAGACAGGGAATCGCGCAAGTATCCGATATCCTGCAGGAATGCACTCAGGAGGGAGTCCATATTTTTCAACCGGTCGAGATCGGCCATCTCTTTCAATTCTATCTGAAGTTTATTTCCTTTGCCCAAATCAATGAGGAAACGGCGGCTGAACTTATCGGATGAGAGTTCAAATTTTTTATCTGCGCCGCTGATGGATGTGTTTTCCTGGGCATATAGCGAGCCTTTGATGCTCCCTGCGAGCATCAGCAATAGCATGATCCTTTTCATATTATTTTAGTTTGGAGAAGGAAGATTAATTTTTAAGGTTCCATATTCCGAATGGTTGGATTCCATGGAATTATTTTGCGGGATGGCCCGACCAATCAATTGAATCTGAAGTGAAAGTCTGCTGGAATTCCTGACCCATTTATTATCTTGTTCGGCCGGTTCATCCAATTCATTCACATGTACTACCCGAAGTTTCCTTTTTGAAATCAACGGATCCGTTCTTGTTGTTGCCTGATCATAAGGAGAAATAGCCAGATTCGACCGAAGCGGGGGAGGTGCGGTCAGCTGATTGACGGTCACCATTTGTGCAGGACCAGGTTTTGCCGGCAATAAGCTATTGGCGCGATTAATAATTAACCGGTCATTCTTTACAGTCCGGATGGACAAAACAGATTTGCCTTGTTTTATTTC
>PLEB01000305.1 GCA_003136915.1 Chitinophagaceae bacterium | reverse complement strand
AACAGTGGTTCGAAAATGCCGCCGTTGGCATCAAAAGCCGCCACGTATAATATAGTGTCTTCCATTCCGAGAAAATCCGACAATTTTTTTTCCAGCTCCTTATGGATATCCTGGGTTCCGCAGATAAACCTTACACTGCTCATTCCGTAACCGCGTTCATCCAGGGTCTTGTGCGCCGCTTCTATTGCCTTGGGGTGGGAAGAGAGTCCCAGGTAGTTATTGGCGCAAAAATTTAAGACTGTTTGCCCGTTCACCGCAATTTCCACCCCCTGCCTGCTGCTGATAACCCGCTCGGTCTTAAACAATCCGGCCCCACGGACCTCTTCCAGCTGGGTAGTGATGCGTTTTACGAATGGCTCATTCATTGGTGATATTATATTTGGTTGACGGTCAACCGTCAACCCCAAAGGTACGGCATGTAACTTTTTTCACCCCCAACCGTAATACTATGGAAGGACAACAACCGGAAACGGCTTATGACGGCGGAGGACTATAATGATTGTGTAAGGCAATACGCAGACGGGCTTTACCGGTTCATGCTGAAATCCACACGACAGGTGGAAGATGCACGCGATCTGGTACAGTCCGCCTTTGAAAAACTTTGGGAACACCGGGAAGAAGTAAACGCTTCGAAAAGCAAATCTTACTTATTTACTATCGCCTACCATAAGATGATCGACCTGGGCCGGAAGAACGGAAGAATCGAATTCCGGGAATTCCTGCCTGACCAGATTGCAACGGAACGCGGACCAACTCCGCGGTTGCGCCAGGTGCTCGAAGAAGCGCTGGACAGGTTGAATGAAAAACAGCGAAGCCTGGTTATGCTAAAAGACTATGAAGGATATTCCTATGAAGAGATCGGCGCGATAACAGGCATGAATTCAGGCCAGGTTAAAATTACCCTGCACCGGGCCAGGGTCCTGCTGAAACAATACCTGGTGAGCGTGGAAAACGTGATTTGATTCAACGATGAAATGAAACAGATGAACATCAACAGAGATAATTACGAAGAATATTTTCTGCTCTATATAGACCGGGAACTGAGTGCTGACGAACGGCAGGTGCTGGAAAGTTTTGTACGCCGTAATCCCGACCTCGAAAAGGAATTGGAGAGGCTGAAACAAACGGTGGCTCCTCCACCGGTAATCGTTTTCGAAAATAAGGATATCCTGGTCAGGGAAGAAAAGAAGCGGCGTTTCCTGCCAGTCTATTGGACGCGGATCGCAGCAGCACTTGTCATTTTACTCACCGGGGCCGGGGTGATGCTGATGATTATCCCTTCTAAAAAACGGCCCCTTAACGAAACAGCGGATCAGATCAAAAAGCCGGCAGCCGGAGAAAATAGAAATCAGATAATAGGAAAAAATAGAGATCAGATAGAAAAGGCATCATCCGAATTAATTGCCGATCAGACGAAAAATAAAACAATAGGAAAGAATTCAGCACATACAGAAAAGGCGGGGCCGGGAATGAAAGTGGATCATACCAAAAAATCCGAAACAGATTCGAAGAGCAATGAAATTCCGGATGCAACAACAAGTTCCGAATCCGCACAAAAATCCGCTGTACTTCCGGATCTGGCCCAGCAAACCGGAATGGAGGAAACAAGAGTCCCAAATTTCGAATCGTCAAAGCTAAATCTCCCTCCGTCAACCGTCAACCGTCAACCGTCAACCATCAACCATCAACCATCAACCAACCCCGATGAAAGCACAAGCATTCTTGTATTCGATAATAAAAGCAAACCGGTTACGAGATTTTTCAGGAAACTATTGGCCCGGTCACCGGACGACAATGCCGTTGCGAGCAATAATCAAAAAAGGTTAAGCGTAAGCATATTTCAATTTAGTATGAGCAAATAATGATTCATTCAGACGATCAGATCAGTTAAACATTAAAAAATCAGGGATGAAAAGGGAATTTATTATACTTGGCCTGTTCTGTTTTTCGATAGCCGGTTTCGCGCAACAGGATTCTACGGAAAATATGGATAAAAATAATCCGGGAGATACCACAACCTACCCGGATCATATGAGGCATGACTGGCACCAATGGCATATGCATTATCCGAGGCATATCAAGCCGTCAAACCTAAGTACCAACTGGCTGGTATTTGATCTTGGATTTACCAACTATAATGACAAGACAGATTATTCCAGCGCCACCGCACAAAAATTTGCCCCGGGCGGAGCGCAGAACTGGTTTGATCTGCGGAACAACAAATCGGTTGACGTGAATATCTGGCTCTTTATGCAGCGCCTGAATATGATAAAGCATGTGGTGAATCTCAAATACGGACTGGGCGTCGAATTGAATAACTACCGGTACCGCGACAATATCAAATACCTCACCAATCCTACAGAAGTGATCCTGGATACGGTTTCTTATACAAAGAATAAACTCGCTGCAGATTATATTACCATTCCAATGATGTTGAATTTTAATTTTACGCCCAACCTGCAAGACGGATTTGGATTAAGTATCGGTGCAAGTGCAGGATATCTTTATTCTTCGCGACAAAAACTGATCAGCGACCAATTCGGAAAACATAAAACCCACGATGATTTTGACCTCCAGCCCTGGAAAATTTCCTGGATTGCTGAATTGCAACTCGGACCCGTGAAATTGTATGGATCGCTCGCTAGTCAGAGCATGTTCAAACGGGGATTGAACCAGGTTCCCTATACTGTAGGCATCAGGTTTAGCAATTGGTAAATATTCCTTAAAGTGGAAAAACTATCCTTTCTAGATTAATTCCAGATCCCGGCCCGGCCGGGATCTTTTTTATGTTAATTCGACGAAAAATTATCAACAGGAAAAATATTTGGGAAGCTTACAGCGTTCAAAATATCTAAAGTGTGGTGTATGAAAGTTCAAAAGATGACCCTGGTTGGAATGGCCGCTGTGAGTTTACTGGCATTCCGGGACGCAGGCAGCAAAAACTCTTCCCACAAGCGTTTTTTCCACCACAGGATATCCGGAGAAGTCTCGGTGGTTATTCTCAAAGAATCATACGAGCTTAAGGTATATGACCAGGATGGCTGGTATGCCACTTATCCCGTAGTCTTTGGCAGCAAATCGCTCGATGATAAAATGATGGAAGGAGACCGCAAGACGCCGGAAGGTGTTTATCATATTGCATCCAAAAGGCCCCACGAGAAATGGGATAAGATGATGCTGATTGATTTCCCTACACAGACCGATCTGGAGAAATTCAAAGAACGCAAAGACAAGGGCCTTATACCCAGGAATGCAAAAATCGGAGGCGGCATCGCTATACATGGCACCTGGCCGCATGATGATATGGCCGTTGACCTCTATCAGAACTGGACGAATGGTTGTATTGCGTTAAAGAACGAAGATATAGACGAACTATATGAGCTTCTCCCAATCGGTGCGCAGGTTGTAATCCGGAAAGAGGGAAATCCGGGCGACGAATAAGCAGGATGATCAAACCTTTCCTTTCTTAATTTCTTCTACAACAGCAGGATCCACCAGGGTGCTGATATCCCCGAGATTTTCCATTTCACCTTCTGCAATCTTGCGGAGTATGCGCCTCATGATCTTCCCGCTGCGCGTTTTTGGTAATCCGGTTACAAATTGAATCTTATCAGGCCTTGCAATGACTCCAATAACTCTTACCACTTCGCTCACTACACTTTCTTTCTTCACTCCTTTTTCCTGGCCTTCCTTGCCCAGTGTAACAAAAGCATAGATGCCCTGTCCCTTGATATCGTGCGGATAACCCACCACCGCGCTTTCCACTACTTCGGGATGCATGTTGATGGCATTTTCTACTTCTGCCGTTCCGATCCGGTGTCCGCTCACATTGAGCACATCATCAACACGGCCCGTGATGCGGTAATTTCCTTCGGCGTCCCGAAGGGCGCCATCTCCTGTAAAATACATACCGGGGTAAGTGGCAAAATAATTCACACGGCATCTTTCATGATCACCATAAGTTGTGCGGATGATTGAAGGCCAGGGAAAACGGATGCAGAGATTTCCGGATACGGTTGGCCCGCTTGCCCCTTTATGAAAAACGCCATCTTTCGCAGCATCTGAACCGGGAACGGGATGACCATTTTCATCTACCAGCAACGGAATCACACCAGGCAGAGGCAGCGTGGCATAGGAGGGCTTGCCCTTGCTTATTCCCGCAAGATTCGAGATCATGATCCCGCCGGTTTCTGTTTGCCACCAGGTATCCACGATCGGACACTTATGCTTGCCGATATGTTCATCATACCAATGCCAGGCCTCTTCATTGATGGGTTCACCTACGGTTCCCAATACTCTTAAAGAACTGAGGTCCTTGTTTTTTATTGGATCGGTTCCAAAACCCATCAGACTGCGGATGGCAGTTGGTGCCGTATAAAGGATATTTACTTTATACTTATCCACGATGTCCCAGAATCTTCCCGGATCGGGCCAGGATGGAATGCCTTCAAACATGAGGGTGGTGGCGCCGGCGCAAAGTGGACCGTAAACCGTATAACTATGTCCTGTGATCCAGCCTATATCCGCCGTACAGAAATATATCTGCCCTGGTTTATATTGAAAAACATTTACAAAACTATAGGTGGTATAGATCATATATCCTGCAACGGTATGCACTACGCCCTTTGGTTTGCCGGTAGATCCTGAGGTATAAAGAATGAAAAGAATATCCTCGGCATCCATGGCTTCTGCAGTGGTATCTTTCAGGCCTTGACTTTCAACTTTTTTGATTTCATCATGCCACCAGACGTCCCTTCCATCCACCATATTCACTTTATTGCCAAGGCGCTTCAGCACGATAACTTTTTTCACATGGCCCGTTTTCTGTAAAGCTTCATCTATAGTATCCTTAAGCAGGATGTCTTTTCCTCCGCGATTACCGCCATCGGCCGTCAGCACCAGGCTACAGCTGGCATCTTCAATCCTGTCGGCGATGCTTTGGGCAGAATAACCGCCGAATATGACGGAATGGATCGCGCCCATGCGCGCACAGGCCAGCACGGCAACGGCGAGTTCAGGAACCATGGGCATATAAATGCAGATCCGGTCCCCCTTCTTCACTGAATTATTTTTAAGTACCTGCACGAAACGGCAGACTTCCCCGTGCAATTCTTTATAACTCAGGATCCGGTTTTTTTCTTTGGGATCATTCGGCTCCCAGATAATAGCAGGATCATTTGCTTTTTCCATCAGGTGTCTGTCCAGGCAATTCTCAGTGATATTCAGTTTCCCGCCCTGGAACCATTTTACGCTCGGCTCTTTAAAATTCCATTCCAAGACCTTATCCCATTTTTTCTTCCAGGTAAAATGTTCCGCAATGCCGCTCCAGAAATTTTCCGGCTGGTCAATACTTTTCTGATATTCGGAAAGATATTGTTCGAAAGAATTTATTTGAAAGGGCATTTGATAAATTAAAAAGTAAAAATTAAA
>PLEB01000131.1 GCA_003136915.1 Chitinophagaceae bacterium | reverse complement strand
AAAATTAAAAAGTAAAAATTGAACCATCATTCATAACCCATAACTCATAACTCATCACCGCCGCAACTCCTGAGTTTAGAAAGTAAATTTAAAGAGTATTTTTTTCCCTACCTTAAATGCTCAAATATTAGCTGCCAGATGAAAATAAATTCATTTCTTTTTCGCTGCACACTGATCGCGGCGCTTGGGGGTTTTTTGTTCGGTTTTGAAACAGCAGTGATCTCCGGCGCCGACAAAACCATTCAGAGACTCTGGTCCCTGAATTCCTTCTGGCAGGGGTTTACCATTGCCGCGAGTCTGATCGGCACCGTAATCGGTGCTGCGGTTGCCGGCATACCCGCACAACGCTGGGGCAGGAAAAAAGTCTTAATGATCATTGCCCTGATGTACCTGCTGTCGGCTCTCGGATGTGCGCTTACCTCAACCTGGGTCCTCTTCATTCTCTTCCGGATGATTGGCGGGATCGCAGTGGGTGCATCTTCCGTGGTCGGACCGATGTATATTTCCGAGCTGGCACCTGCTAAAGTACGGGGACGATTAGCAGGCACATTTCAACTGAATATTGTCGCCGGCATTTTTATAGCCTATCTAACGAATTTTTTATTTCTGCATATAGGTGAGGACTCCTGGCGATGGATGCTTGGTATCATGGTAGTGCCGGCCGGATTGTTTGCCCTTTTGCTGCGGAGTATCCCGGAGAGCCCACGCTGGCTCATATTGAACAACCGGGATGCAGAAGCGGCTGCCATTTTTGTACGCACAGGAGAGCCTGACGCCCATAAATTAATTAAGGAAGAACATGAGTTGTCTAAACTGGGTACGAAAGAAAGTTTATTCAATGGAAAATTTCGTAAGCCCATCTTATATGCCGTGTTGCTGGCCATGTTCAACCAGCTTTCCGGCATCAATGCTATTCTGTATTATGCGCCCCGCATTTTTGAAATGGCCGGGTTTGAAAAAAGTAAAGCCTTTCTGCTGCCAGTATATATTGGTGCGGCCAACTTGTTATTTACTTTCCTGGCCATGACGATTATCGATAAGGTGGGCAGGAAAACATTATTGATCACTGGAGCTATAGGAATGATCGTTTTTCTCGCCTTAACGGCAGCTTCATTTAATGGCGGAAGTCCGGCAAACTTTATGGTATTGATTTACCTGCTTGGGTTTATTGCCTTTTTTGGTTTTTCCCAGGGGGCTGTTATCTGGGTATTTATTTCAGAGATTTTCCCAAACTCTGTCCGTTCGCAGGGCGGTTCGCTGGGCAGCTTCACACATTGGATCATGGCCGCAATTATCTCCTGGACATTTCCCATCATCGTGGAAGGAAGTCCTAACGGCGGATTCTATTCCTTTATATTTTATAGCCTGATGATGCTGGCCTCCCTGATCTTTATCTGGCGCGTGATGCCGGAAACGAAGGGGAGAACGTTGGAGGAGATTCAGAAGGATCTTGGTATTGTTTAGAGAACCTGATAATAATTCGTTGATGGTATATAGTGGATGGTAGACGGAGTTTTAACGTAAATTCGTACCTGATATCCATCCACCATCCACCATATACCATCCACTATCCAACAACAATGTCCATTGAAGTAAAAGGTCTCTCCAAACTCTACGGAGAGCAAAAAGCCATTGATCAGATTTCCTTTTCACTGCAACAAGGAGAGATCGTTGGGTTCCTCGGTCCAAACGGGGCGGGGAAATCCACTACCATGAAAATCCTGACCGGCTGCCTCAAACCCAGCAGTGGAAAGGCTTTCATCAATGGCATCGAGGTAAATGAACATCCCTTTAAAACCAAAAAAATAACCGGGTACCTTCCTGAATCCAATCCGCTTTATGTTGACATGTACATCCGCGAGTACCTTTCTTTTATTGCGGATATTCACCAAATTCCGAATAAAAAGAAAGAGGTCGAAGAGATCATTGATGTAGTCAAACTCCGGCCCGAAGCAAATAAAAAGATTTCCCAGCTTTCCAAAGGATTCAAACAGCGCGTAGGATTGGCGGCAGCCCTTATCCATAAGCCGGCCGTGCTGATCCTGGATGAACCCACCACCGGCCTCGATCCCAACCAGATCGTGGAGATCCGGGAGGTGATCAAAACCTACGGCAAAAACCGCAGTGTACTTTTTTCAACGCATATTCTGCAGGAAGTGGAGGCTATTTGCGACCGGGTAATCATCATTCACGAGGGAAAGATCATTGCCGACAGTTTGCTGAGCCATCTCCGGAACCAGCAAACTGCTAATTTCATTAAACTTAGCCTGCGCGAAAATGTTGAAGAAGGGGAATGGCAGGCGCTCGCAGCGATGAAGTCATGCCGCAGGATCAGCGAATTTGAATGGGAACTGGAGGCAGATGATCCGGAAACATTGAAAAAACAATTGCTCTCCCTCTCTTTGCAAAATAATTGGAACCTTGTTTCTTTGCAGTCTGAAAGCAGGAGCCTGGAAAATATTTTCAGAGACCTTACCAAATCAGTAAACAATGAGTAACATTAAGGAAATTTTTGCGAGACAGATACTGGACAGTCGCGGTAACCCGACAGTGGAAGCCGACCTGATCACAGAAAGAGGATTTATTGGACGCGCAGCTGTGCCCTCCGGCGCCTCCACGGGAGAACACGAAGCCGTGGAACTGCGCGACGGCGATAAGAAAATTTACCAGGGCAAAGGCGTACTCAAAGCCGTGGCGAATGTGAATACGATCATTGCTGCGAAACTGAAAGGTTTCGAGGTATCCAACCAGGCAGCACTCGATGATTTGTTAATCTCCCTGGACGGCACACCGAATAAATCGAAACTCGGCGCCAATGCAATACTCGCTGTGAGCCTCGCTGCCGCCAAAGCCGCAGCCATGGAATGCGGACTTCCGCTTTTCCGATATATCGGCGGCACGAATGCAGTCACTTTACCGATACCACAGATGAATATCCTCAACGGCGGCGCGCATGCTGACAACAAAATTGATTTTCAGGAATTCATGGTCATGCCCGTTGGTGCTTCATCATTCAGCGAAGGTCTCCGTTGGGGCGTGGACATATTTCATAACTTAAAAGCTGTATTGAAGAAAAAAGGATTCAGCACGAATGTTGGCGATGAAGGCGGATTTGCGCCCAATATTCAAAGTAATGAAGAAGCCATAGAAACCGTGCTGGAAGCCATTTCCGCAGCAGGATACAAAACCGGTTCACAGGTCGCTATCGCCATAGATTCGGCAAACAGTGAACTCTGGGATGGGAAAAAGAAAAAATATGTTTTTCATAAGAGCAGCGGAAAAGAACTCAGCAGCGATCAGCTCGTCAAATTCTGGGAAGGCTGGGTGAAAAAATATCCGATCATTTCCATTGAGGATGGCATGGCAGAAGACGACTGGGATGGATGGAAAAAATTAACCGATGCACTGGGCTCCAAAGTACAATTGGTCGGGGATGACATCTTCGTGACGAATGTTGAAAGGCTGCAGAAGGGAATAGATACCAAAACGGCCAATGCACTGCTGGTGAAAGTGAACCAGATCGGAACGCTGACCGAAACCATCAACGCCGTAACCCTGGCCCAGCATCATAATTACAATACCATCATGAGCCACCGTAGCGGGGAAACGGAGGACACGACCATTGCCGACCTGGCCGTGGCATTGAATTGCGGGCAGATAAAAACCGGCTCAGCCAGCCGCACGGATCGTATTGCCAAATACAATCAGTTGCTCCGCATCGAAGAAAAACTGGGCAAAAACGCATTTTATCCGACTGGAAAAATTACATTTGGTAAATGAGGCAGCTGATCGGTCGTATTCCTTCGTGGCTTAAAAATAAGTACGTGCTTACCGCAGTTGGTTTTGCTATCTGGATTCTGTTTATCGATGACCGGGATTTTATCACGACTCATTTCAGACATATGAACGAACTGCACAAGCTGGAAGCGCAGAAAAAATACTACGAGAACCAGATCCTTGCCGTGCAGACCGAACTGGATCAGCTGAAACGAAATCCGGCAACCTTAGAGAGATATGCCCGGGAGAAGTATTTGATGAAGAAGGATAATGAAGACCTTTTTTTAGTACCCGATAGGTAATTGTTGACGGTTGATGGTTGATGGTTGATGGAAATCAGGTGCGAATTCACCGATTAAGTCCATCAACAATCAACTATCAACCATCAACCAAAGGCTCGTTCCCCCACTAAACCCCTCAATCCGCCCATTATCACTAAATTCCGGCTGGCACGCAATAACGCAATCTCTATGTCGTTTTTACTATCGGACGGGTTTATTTTTACTGCTTTCTGATTATTGGACATTAAATGGTTTCGCCTATGGCACTCTTTACTCAGGAGGATCTTTTGCGGTATTTGTATAAAGAGTCTTCCCACGAATTAGCTTCTGCCATCGAAATGGCTCTAAAAGAAGACTACACACTCCGTGAACGCATGCAGGAATTGGAAGTATCTGTTAATCAAATAGATACGGAAAAACAACTAGTGGCTCCAAGGATGGAAGTCGTTTTGAGGGTTCTTCAATATGCCCGTGAAACGGCACCCGAAGCAGCTTCTCACAGCTAGGTTGTTCGCCAGTTCATTTCCCTTAATTTCGGGGTCTTTACCGATAAATGACCCGAAAACAGCGTTATGATTACGTTATTGCCTGGTTCAGTGAACATGCCCCGGAAGCTGAAACGGAGCTTCTGTACATCAATCCTTTTCAATTATTAGTATCTGTTATCCTGTCTGCCCAGTGCACGGATAAGCGCGTAAATCAAACGACCCCGGCAATTTTTGCACAATTCCCAAATCCGGAATCCCTGGCCAGGGCCAGTTTCGATGAATTATTCCCTTTTATCCAAAGTATTTCCTACCCAAATAACAAAACCAAACATCTTATCGGCATGGCAAGCATGCTGGTGAAGGATTTTCATGGGCAGGTTCCCCTCACTGTCGACGAACTCATGCGATTGCCCGGCGTGGGCCGGAAAACGGCGAATGTAATTACGTCGGTCGTGGACAAGCAGCCGAATATGGCGGTGGATACCCATGTATTCCGCGTCGCTGCGCGCATAGGCCTTACCGTTAGAGCAAAAACACCGTTCGCCGCTGAAAAGCAACTGATCCAATTTATTCCTGTCGCTCTGATTCACAAGGCCCATCACTGGCTGATCCTTCATGGCCGCTACATTTGTGTGGCCCGGAATCCGAAGTGCGGGGAATGTGGATTGAGGGAGGCTTGTAGGTATTATCAACAGAAAAATAAAGTTGATGGTTGATGGTTGATGGTTGACGGATATCAGGTGCGGATTCGCACAAAAAGTCCGTCAACCGTCAACCGTCAACTGTCAACCAATCCAAATGGACTATCGCGCCACATACAAAAGCTTCATCAACAGCTACTACCTGAGCGAAGGCATTCGCATTACGGTGGGACTGACGCTGCCTGCGATCATCGGTACCTATCTGCATCATGAGGCTGTGGGCATTACCATGTCGCTTGGTGCGAGCTGTGTTATCATGGTGGATAATGCCGGACCGATTCATCATCGCCGCAACGCGATGATCATTTGCATTCTGGTTATTTTTATATCGGCCCTGCTTACCGGATTTATTGCGCCATTCACTATCGGAACCGGTATCCTCGTTGCTGCGTTTTGTTTTCTTTTCCCTATGATTGGTGTTTATGGTGTGCGTGCCGGATCCATCGGCCTTGCTGCATTATTTATCATGGTGCTCAACCTCGCAGAACGGACCCAGCTGCACAGCCTGCACGTGCTGCTCAATGCTGCTTATATTGTTTGCGGAGGGGTCTGGTACATGGTGCTTAGTCTTTCCCTGTATAGTTTCCGCCCTTTCAGACTGACCCAACAGGTTTTGGGAGATTGTATCCAGTCAACCGCCGGTTATCTGCTCTGGAGAACGGCGCTGTATGCAAAGAACCCTGACTTCGACAATATTTATTCGCATCTGCTGGATAGGCAGGTTGAGATTCACGAAAAACAAAACCTCGTCAGGGAACTGTTGTTCAAGAGCCGGGATATCGTGAAAGAATCCACGAATACGGGGCGGGTGATCCTGCTTATTTTTCTCGATATCATTGACCTGTTTGAACGCGTGATGAGTTCGCAGCAGGATTATAAACTGCTTCATCAGTATTTTGACCAGACGGATATTCTGGAAAAATTCAGGGACCTGCTCCTGGTCATCTCGGAAGAGCTGAATAATACAGGCATCGCGATAAAGAGCGGAAAGCCTTATGCCATAAACGATCGCATGGAGATCATGCTGCGCGAATTAAAAAAGGATTTCGAAGCATTGCGGGATGAACAAAGAAATGCATCAAACGTGGAGGGGTTTATTGCCCTGCGGAATGTGCTGGATAGCCTGGAAGATATTATTTCCCGGCTTCATACCATTCAGCAATACAGTTCATACGATCTGAAAGCCAGCAGGGAAATCGGCGCAGTGGATTATGAAAGGGTTGTTACACACCAGGACATAGATTTGAAACTGCTCATCGAAAATCTGAATTGGAAATCCAATACTTTCCGTCATGCCGTCCGGGTTTCCGCCGCAACCACAGTGGGATATATTGTCGCCCAGTTTTTCCCCCTGGGGCACAGCTACTGGATACTGCTAACCATTATTGTAATCCTGAAACCGACCTACGGTCTGACGCAGAAAAGAAACTATGACCGGTTGCTGGGTACCATCGTGGGCGCAGCTATTGCTGCGTTCATACTTTATTTTATTAAGGATCGTCATGTGATAATTGTTTTGATGGTGATACTGATGGTTCTGGCCTATAGTTTTATGCGTACAAAATATCTCGTCTTCGTCATGCTGATGACGCCTTATATCCTGATTCTTTTTTACCTGCTTAACCCACTGCACTATGCGGCCGTGATCGGCGACCGTCTGCTCGATACAGCCATCGGATCGGGGATCGCCTTCCTGGCAAATCTTTTTATCGCGCCTGCCTGGGTGAAAGAACAGTTTGGCTCTTATCTCCTGCAGATGATTGAAGCAAACAAAAATTATTTCCGCGAGGTATCGGCAGCTTTTGTTGGAGAGGAAGTGGAAGCCTCCCAATATAAATATGCGCGCAAACTTGCTTATGTGGCCCTGGCCAATGTAACCGATGCATTGAACAGGATGCTTTCAGAACCTAAGCGGAAGCAAAAAAATGCCACGGATTTTAACCAGTTTGTCGTTTTGAATTATATGCTCGCTTCCCATACGGCGACCCTGGCTTCCTATTCGAGCCGCGGAAAACCTGTGCCGTCCGACCCGGGATACAAACCTGTAATAGAAGGCGTGCTTTCCATTTTGTCAAAAACATATACAACGCTTCAGCAGAAAACCTATGATGAAAAATCCGAAGCGCCATCAAAGCAAAGTATTTCTCAAACAGCCGCAGAGCCTTCGTTAAAATTTCCGGAAGAAATTTCTTCCAAAGAAGGGCTAAGGAAAATGAACGAACAAGTAACGGCTATGGTAATGAAGCGCAAAGCCGAACTGGAACAAGGCATTCTCGAAAGCCCCACGCGGAGGCGGCTGACCCTGGTGAAGTCAGTGAATGACCAGTTCAATTTTATTACGAAAATTGCCGAGGATCTTTTGAAGCTGATTGGGAAATGGCAGTAGGGGGGTTATGGGTTATGAGTTATGGATGATGGGTTGTGAATTATGAGTGATGGACTTTGGGTGAAATATCATACTCTGAATATTGCAAATCTTGGAAGAAAATTACACATGAGTCGATCATCCACGATGCCATCACCCATAACTCATAATCCATAACTCATNNCGTGTAAAAGGTATACCCATGATTTTATTATATCCGGATGCGTCAATGAGAAACAGATCCCGGATGATCTTGATGAGTTGGCCGTTGTTGAGTTCGGGTATCAGGACCTTATCGTAGTTTTCGATTATATGACCCAGGTTGCGAGGGAAGGGCCGGAGATAACGGAGATGCGCATGCGCAATTGAGAGTCCTTCTTTTTGTAATTCCCCGACGGCAGTCTTGATGGAACCGTAGGTACTGCCCCATCCCAATACGAGGAGCTTGCCTTTTTCCGGACCACTGTCCAGTTTCTGCAGTGGAATATGCTCTGCGATCTTGTCAACTTTTTCCTGGCGGAGTTTCACCATCAACTGGAGGATCTCCGGATCATAACTCACATTT
>PLEB01000163.1 GCA_003136915.1 Chitinophagaceae bacterium | reverse complement strand
TAACACCTACTTTATTTCTAAGTTCCTCCTGGCCCCTGATCTGTATCCGGATAGCATCATGCGCCACCTGAAGCGCCTGAACCAGGTCTTCTTCGCTGCACTCATTCGCTTCACCTTCCACCATCAGCAGGTTTTTTTCTGTCGCGGCGATCAGGAACTCCAGATCAGCCTTTTCCAGTTCAGTCCGGGTAGGATTTACAATAAACTTACCACTGACCTTGGCAACGCGTACCTCACTGATAATTTCTTTAATGGGAATATCGGAAACAGCCAGGGCAGCAGAGGCGGCCAGTCCGGCAAGTGCATCAGGCATTATTTCAGGGTCACTTGAAATGAGAGACACCAATACCTGAACCTCACAGAAATAATCTTCGGGGAATAATGGGCGGAGGGCACGATCGATCAGCCGGCTGGTGAGCACTTCGTAATCATTCAGCCTGGCCTCCCTTTTAAAGAACGACCCGGGGATCCTGCCGGCTGAGGCAAATTTCTCCTGGTAATCGACTGAAAGGGGAAAGAATTCCTGCCCTTCACGTGGTTCTCTGTTTGCTACGACGGTAGCCAGGATAATGCAGTTTCCCTGACGGAGGGTCACCGCTCCATCGGCCTGTCGGGCCAGCTTGCCGGTTTCTATTGTAATAGGCTGGCCTTCACCGGTAGTAAAAGTTGCGCTGATTGGCTGTGATAACATAATTGTGCTTTTGTAATGGGGTGGATCGTTTTTCGGAGCTGGATCCATGGAAACATGAATGATACAAATCTTTGGAAAAAATGATTCCCAACAATCATGTGTTGGGAATTTCATTTTTTACGTAACGATTTATTTTCTGAGACCGATTTTTTCGATCAGCTGGCGGTAGTTTTGCAGGTTGCTATTACTCAGGTAGGTCAACAAGCGTTTTCTTTTGCCGACAAGCTGCATCAACCCGCGATGTGTGGAAAAATCCTTCTTATTGGCCTGAAGATGGTCGGATATTCGGTTGATACGCTCGGTCAACAAGGCAATCTGAGCTTCAATGGACCCGGTATTTGTGGCACTGGTCCCGAACTTTGTGAAGTATTCTGCTGTTTTTTCTTTAGTCAAATAAGGCATCTCAATTTTTTTAATGCATCCATATAATATTCTGCTAATTTCGGCGCAAAGGTAGAGAATTATTTGAGTAATATGACGTTTTCACTTGAAAATCCCCCGTTGGGCGAAACCGGACGCTTTATATGATATCCTACCAATATCCATTTCCGCGGAAACTCATTATTGTTACCGTTATTTCAGACCTGGTAACGGATTACCGCGTGCATAAAATCTGCCAAACACTTCATAATGAAGGCTACCGCGTGTTGCTCATCGGATCCTGTCACAAGCAAAGTATTGGGCTTAAAGAACGTGACTATCAGACACATAGAATAAGACTCGTATTTCGAAAATCTGTCTTATTCTAAGCTGAATTTAATATCCGCCTTTTTTTCTGGCTTCTGGCACACAAGGCAGATATCTACCTGGGAAATGATCTGGATGTAATGCCGGGAACCCAGCTATCCGCATTCCTATGGAGAAAACCTTTGGTTTACGATAGTCATGAATACTTTCTGGGCATGGCTGGAATGGACCAGAAACCTCTCCGCCGGCATATCTGGAAGGCCGTTGAGAAAATCCTGTTTCACCGTGTAAAATATGCGTATACTGTCTGCGATTCTGTGCGCAACCTCTACCGCCGTGACTAGGACAAGAAACTAACGGTTGTCCGGAACCTGCCCTTCCGGGACAACAATCACCTGGAACTTACCCCCGAAGAAAGGGACTGGATTGCCCTGACTGATAAGAAGATTCCGGTAAATAAGCGGATAATTATACTTCAGGGAGCCGGGCTCAATGCCCACCGGGGGGTCGAAGAGCTCATATTTTCCATGCTTTTTCTGGATGGAGCGCGATTTCATCTGCTGATTGTAGGAGGAGGTGATATTTTTCCAAGCCTGGAAAAAATAGTGTTCCAAAATAATCTGCAGGAAAAAATAACTCTGATTCCCAAGGTTCCCTTCAACGTGCTTGATCATTTTACAAGGCAGGCACATCTTGGCCTTTCGATTGACAAGCCTTCCGTGATCAATCATCGTTACAGCCTGCCCAATAAATTATTTGAATACCTGCATGCAGGGGTACCTGTGCTCGCAAGTCGGTTGGTGGAACAGGAACGTATCATCAACCATTACAATGTGGGAACCTACATTGAGGATCATCATCCGGAACATATAGCACAAAAAATCAGGGATATTTTTGATAACCCCGCGCAATGGGAACAATGGAAAGAAAACACCAAACTGGTCCGTGAAGAATTGAACTGGGAGAACGAGTGTAAAATAATCATTGATATTTTTAAACAAGTGGAAAGGGAGACGGTTAGTTAATAAGTATTCCGTGGAAGAAAAAAATCTTCATATTGTTTGCCATGATGTTCCCTATCCCCCTGATTACGGTGGGGTATTTGATCTATTTTATAAGATCAAAACACTTTATGAGGAAGGAATTCGTATACAGTTGCACTGCTTTGAGTACGGAAGGGGAGCCCAACCCGAACTGAATGCCTATTGCGAAAAAGTGTACTATTATCCGCGAAGGACAGGCCATAAAAGTCTTAGCCACCAGCTGCCTTATATAGTTTGCTCGAGATCAAATCCCGAATTACTGGAAAGGATGCTTGAAGATGAGTTTCCCATCCTGCTGGAAGGCGTGCACTGTACATATCTGATGAACGATGCGCGATTTGCAGGACGCAAGGTTTTTCTCCGCCTGCACAATGTGGAATCCGTTTATTACAAACAACTCGCGCGATGTACGAGATCATGGATCAAGAAATTATATTATCTCCATGAAAGTGCCGCACTCAAAAAATATGAACAGCAGATCGCTTCCCGATGGCCCCTGCTGGCCGTAAGCGATTCCGATGCAGCAGCAGCAAGATCGTCGTACAACGCAAAGGATGTATCCGTTATTCCGGTCTTTCTTCCTTACCAAAGCATTGAGTCTCCCGAAGGCACGGGTTGCTATTGCCTTTACCATGGTAATTTATCCGTTGATGAAAATGAAAAAGCGGTTCGCTGGCTGCTGGAAAATGTTTTTAATGATCTGTCATTGCCTTTTGTCATTGCAGGCAAAAAACCTTCTTCCCGTCTCCGGCGTTTAGTGGCCCGCTACCGGCATGCCTGCATGATCTCGGATCCTTCAGGTCCAGAGCTTCAAGATATCATAGCAAAAGCCCAGTTGCATGTGATCCCTTCTTTTAATTGCACGGGTATTAAATTAAAATTACTGAATGCGCTTTTTAACGGGCGTCATTGCCTGGTAAACGCGGAGGCAGTGGAGGGCACTGGCCTGAAAGAGGTTTGCCATGTTGCGCAGGAAGCAGAACAATTCAAGAAATTGATCGGTTCACTTTACGAGAAACCGTTTACAATACAGGATTTAGAATTCCGCCGGGAAAAATTACTGCATCAATATAACAATCGAAAGTCTGCCATGCAGCTTATAGCGCAGATATGGTAGCATTATCGTAAACCCTTCCCTTTTCCGTTCTCAGGGTCCTTGAAGGAAATTTAACAACCACACGGTAATCGTGTGTTGCCATGATCACGGTAGTACCATATTCTTTTGAAATCTGAAATAATAGCTGCATGATCTCGTCCGATGTTTCCGGATCAAGATTACCCGTAGGTTCGTCTGCCAGGATGAGCTTTGGAGAATTTAACAGCGCGCGCGCAATATCTACCCTTTGCTGTTCGCCTCCGCTCATTTCGAAAGCCATTTTAAAACCTTTTGACTTTAACCCTACTTTGTCAAGGACATCGCTGATCTTTTCATCCATTAGCTTTTCATCCTTCCATCCTGTTGCTTTAAGCACAAATTTCAGGTTATCATATACGTTCCGGTCCGTAAGCAGTTGAAAATCCTGAAATACAACCCCCAGATTTCTGCGGAGATAAGGAACTTTTTTCCAGGTCATTTCTTTTAAGTTGAATCCGGCAACGACGC
>PLEB01000432.1 GCA_003136915.1 Chitinophagaceae bacterium | reverse complement strand
CTGGTAGCAACAAATTGCACCAATTCAACAGGCAGTGTGGACGATTCCGTGAAAATCAGGCCTGCTGATGGAACTGAGGGATCCAGCGTGGTGGTGGCCGGGCCGTATACAACACCAGAACCGCAGTTGTTAGGTGATGCTGGAATAGTCGGTGCGCAATTCAGCGTGTACATAGCGAAACTATTCGCAGAGCTACCATCTCCCAGTTCATTTAAGGTAAGCGTGAATCCATGTGGATCTGCCCCGGTAAGGAAAAAAAGTCCAGCACTTTTGGTTCCACCGCTATAATCAAAATGTGGACCGCTGATTGGATTCGGGGGCGTACCGGAGTTAGTCGCATCAATAAAAGTATTGACATTGGCAAGTTGAATGGTAGTAGTTCCGATAAGGTCTACCTGATCATTCACAATTACGGATGCAGCCGTTGTTGCATCGCTTCCAACGATGACAGTGCTATTTGTAACCTGAACATAAGTATCTACAGTTAAAGAAGCTCCCCCATTAATTTGGAGAGTTGAATTGTTCAAAATAGGGTTAACGGTCGCCGTAGTCATGATCATAGGGGAATTGATAATAATTTGGCAGCCCAAGCAATTGGCGGGAGGAGAATTAAGGCCTATCCAGGAAGTGGGATCTGACATGAGCAGGGGTGCGGCGGGAGTTCCTGCCAAAGTTGTAGTATACGGACTACCTGCGTTTGAAACAAAAGAGGAAAATAAAAAACCTGTTGTGAGAATCAGTAGGTAAAATTTTTTCATAATCAATTCATTAAACTGTTAATCGGTTTATCCACAGAGATCTTTAACAGAAACCCTTATCAGATTCTTTAATGACAAAAAAGGTCTGCAACAGGTATGGGACAGATTTCAGTTGGGGACGATGAGTGGCTTTAAGCGGATGGGATTTTGCAAGAACCGGTGGAAATTGACAGAATATATAACAAAAATAAGATTCTCGACTGAATAAAAACCATTCGGTTTTTGAAATTTATCTACATTTTTCCGGAACGATGGGAAAAAACCGCATGCTTCCCGTTTCCGGAATACTTCAGTTTCTCATACACAGATATTCTTTGCCATCAATTCTTTTGCCAGGTGCTGAAGGAGGGGGTTAGAAATAAGGGTTTCCGGGAAAAACAATCCTTCTCAATTGAATATCTTATGGATCAATCCTTTCGGACCCTGGCAGAATACCTGGCATGGAAAGGATGCAAAGCCGGATTCAAATAAGGATCCGCGTTAGTCGTCCGGAAGTTCCGGCAGGCTTCCAGAAAAGTAATGCGGATCCGGTTCGCAAGCGGACTGGCCTGATCCGCCATTCTTTCCGGGTGCCATTGAACAAGCAATAACCAGGAACACTTTTCAGGGAAGATCCATTCCATAGCTTCTACGATATCGGTATCCCCGAATGCTGTGATCTTTAAGTCTTTGGCAATTGTGTCGGCGGATTGATGGTGGGCCGAATTCACCAGGCCGGCTTCGAGGCCGCTGATCTGCCGGAGACGGGAATCGGGTGTGATCGTTACCGTATGCTGCTGATCCGTACCATTTATTTTTCCATGAAGACCGGAATGGAGGAATGCTGGAATGTCCGGTATAAGGGTTCCGCCCAGATAAACGTTCATCACCTGCAGTCCCCGGCAAATACCCAGAATGGGCTTTTTCTGGTCCAGTGCTTTCCGGATAACCGCAAATTCAAACTCGTCACGCTCCTGAATAATCTCTTTCAACGCATATTCCCTGGCAAATTCCGCCCTGCCGTATAATTCCGGGCTAACATCCTCTCCCCCGGTTAATACCAGTCCCTTACAGTTTGCCATTTCATCTGCATTGTTTTGGGAATAGTTGAGCCGAACCGCTTCAGCCTGCCCGGAACCTTCTATCCAATGCCGGTAGTTATCATATTTTCCACACGTAGTTATGCCGACGTGGAATTTTTCGTTCATCGTGTACAATGTAAAAATTAAGAATTAGAAAATCACAAATGCAAGGTAAACACAGATCCTTCATTTTCGACAGATTGTACCTGGATACTTCCTTTGTGCAACATCAGGATTTGCTGGCTCAGACTAAGCCCGATACCGCTGCCGTTTTTCCGGGTACTGAAAAAAGGAATAAAAATCCTGTCCATCAGCCCCGGAGCTATGCCGCAGCCATTGTCCGCTACTTTAATATTGATCTTATTATTGTTGGCATTAAAGGCTGAAAGCTGAATTCTGGGATGGGGTTTGTCTTTAACTGCTTCTATTGCGTTTACAAGCAGGTTGATCAGCACCTGTTCAATAAGTGTCGCATCCATTTCGTAAGACAGTTCCGGGTTTTGCAGCATGATCTCGAGCTTTACATTTTTTTGATCGAGCGTAGGGAGCATCAGCTGGTTCAGATTTTCAAACAAATCCCGGAGCAGAACTTTTTTCAGGGTGGGTGAGACAATCTTATTGAGATTACGGTAGGTTTCAGCAAACTTAAGCAGACCCTCACTACGCCTCCGGATGGTTTCGATACCCAGTTCCAGGTCTTCGATGGCCGCAGGTTGTTCACGCATGAGTTCCGTTGCCTTCTGCAGCCTGTCCAGCATCGTTTCGGCCAGTGAAGAAATGGGCGCAACCGAATTCATGATCTCGTGGGTCATCACGCTTAACAATTTCTGCCAGGCCCGGGCTTCCGTTTCATCCAGCGCCTCATTTACATTCTGGAATGCCGCCAATTTAAACATCTTATTGTCGGTTTGAAAACCGGTGGCCGAAGCCAGCACTTTTACTATACCGTTATCCCTTGAAATAGAAACGATCTTACCCATCCCCGGTTGAAGCTGCTGGATCTCTTTAAATAAATAGGGATCCCTTTTTTCAAGGGAATGCATGGTTTTCAGATAAGGAACCCCAAGGATTTTTTTCAGGGACTCATTCATCCAGACAACCTCGCCGCTGCCAACTTCATAGGAAAGAATACCGGTTTCCACCAATTCCAGGATCTTCTGCAGGTAGAGGAACTGTGTTTCCCTTTCCCGGCTGATCACCTTAAACGTACTGTTGATATCGTTAAACCCCCTGCGCATCGTTTTGAGCTCAACCGGAGCACGATTTACATCAAAATGGCGGGAAAAGTCGCGGTAGTGGACCGACTCGACAAATTGTTCCAGCTCGTCCTGCGTTTTCCTGAAGAACCTGTAAAAATCACCAAACTCGAAGGCCAATATGGGCAGAAGGATGATCAGATAAATAAACTGACTCTGAATTACAACTATGGCCGTGAAGCAAAGCACCACAAATAATATTATAACGCGGATGAGTATGCGAAGTTCAAATTTTTGGAACATGATTTTTTTTGATTTACCCACCGGGCCATCCTTTCAATTAGATATCGTATTTGCTCAGCCGGCGGTAAAGTGCGGTTCGAGTAAGTCCGAGTTCCCGGGCAGCCCTTGAAATATTACCATGGTGTTTCTCAATAACTTTTAAGATGGTATTTTTTTCTATGGTGCTTAGTGTAAGATCCCTGTCCGGGCTGTCATCCGCTTCGCGCCCGGTTTCAAGCGGCGAGAAAATAATATCCTCGGCATGGATCTCATCCCCTTCGCACATGATTACGGCCCGCTCAATACTGTATTGCAATTCGCGCACATTGCCAGGAAAGTGGTAGGCTTTGAGTTTTTCAATGGCCTTGTTATCAAGCTCCATGGTTCGTTTGAGATATTTTCCCGCATACAAGTGGGCAAATTCGCGGGCCAGGGAGGAAATGTCTTCCGGTCTTTTCCTCAGGGGCGGCATAACAATTTCGACGGTGTTGATACGGTAGATAAGGTCCTTCCGGAAACGGGCTTCATTAGCGAGTTCAGAGAGGGGCAGGTTGGTTGCGCAAATCAGGCGGATATCTATAGGTATCAGGAGATTGGATCCCAACCGGGATACCTGGCGGCTCTGGAGCACCGATAATAATTTGGCCTGCTGCTGAAGGGTGATATTTCCGATCTCATCCAGGAACAATGTACCCCCTGAAGCCATTTCAAACCGGCCCGTACGGTCATCCCGGGCGTCGGTAAAAGCTCCTTTCTTGTGTCCAAATAATTCACTTTCAAATAAAGTTTCTGTAAGGGCGCCAACGTCTACTTTCACGAACTGTTTGGTGGATCTCAACGATTTGTCATGGATCATCCGGGCCATCAGGTCTTTTCCCGTACCGTTTTCACCTAGGATAAGGATGTTTGCGTCGGTAGGTGCAATCTTTTCTACCTTGTTTAATATCTCGCGGATAGCAGGCGACTGTCCGATAACCGGGATATTTTCTCCATTCTGTGCGCTTTCGACCGCTTTCATCGCGGGTGATCCATCCTTGCGCTGCAGTGTTTCGCGGATAATATTGATCAGTTTCTCATTATGCCAGGGCTTAACTACAAAATCCAGGGCACCATCCTTAAGCGAACGCACTGCCAGGTCTATATCTCCGTATGCCGTGATCATAATTACGGAAGCAGCTGCGTCCCATTCCCTTATCTTGCGCAGCCAATACAATCCCTCATTTCCGGTATTGATGGCACTATTAAAATTCATATCCAGTAAAATGATGTCGAATCTCTTCTTATATAGAAGTGACCGGATGTTTTCCGGATTTTTTTCGGTGATGACCTCGGCTGCTTCGGTCTTGAGCAAGAGTCTTACCGCAGTTAGGATATCTACATCATCGTCAATTGCCAGAATTGAAGCATTTTTTAATACCATGCTGATTTATAAATAATTTGAACGGTTATGCAACAAAACAGTGCCACAAGTTTACTCTAATATAATCTGGTGACAATTAATTTTTTAACGAATCAGGCCTTTCCGGACCTGTATCAAAAGCGAACAGTTCCTGTATCGGAAACGACCGGCCGAATTTGCCTCCGATTCCTAAATGATTGTAAATCATTCCGGTTAGGTTCTGGCACGTGGTTTCATTTATTGGTCATGTATTTCTCAGTTTCAGCTAAATAAAACACACCGGGTATTTTTATATCTGGTGCTTTTAAAAAAATAATTTAAAAATGGTAGACAGGGTTATCAAGAAAAAAAAGTGGTCGGCTAAAAGGATCCTTACCATCGGAGGTATAGTTGCATTGGTACTCCTGGCATTTGGAAGTTATTATTTCACCTCGGGCAAATCGCGTTTAAATGTAGATCTTGACCGGATCACCATTTCTACAGTTACGAAGGGACCGTTTCAGGAAACCATTCCTGTAAACGGAGTCGTTCTTCCGATAAAGAGCATTTATCTGGACGCCACGGAAGGCGGGAGGGTTGAGGAGAGATATGTGGAGGATGGCACTTTTATGAAAAAAGGCGAACCCATACTTAAGCTTTCCAATACAAACCTGGAACTCAGCCTCGCTGGTCAGGAAACTGGCGTATTTACCCAGCTGTCGCAAATGCAACTTGCGCGCATCAATGCCCAGCAGAATACAGTATCCAAGCTAACCCAGATGGCAGATGTAGAGAGCAGTTTCAAAGAAGCGGAGCGTATCTATACCCTGGACAAGCTGCTATTTGAAAAGGGGGCCCTCGGATCACAGGATTTCCAGTCAGCCAAGAATAATTATAATTATTACCTGGAAAAGACACAACTCGCCCGGGAAATCCTGAAGCAGGATACCGTTTCAACCAAGCAACAGGCCGAACAGGATAAGGAATCCTACGCGCACGCCCAGGAGGGCCTGCAGATCATGCGTAAAAAAGTGGGTGACCTGGTCCTGCGCGCACCTATAGAAGGGCAATTGACTTCTTTAGACGCCGAAGTAGGCCAGTCCAAAAAAGAGGGTGACCGCCTGGGCCAGATTGATGTATTGAGTGGTTTTAAAGTGCGCGTGGATGTGGACGAGCATTATATCTCCAGGATCTACATGGGGCTCAAGGGCAAGTTTAGTTTCGCCGACAGCAACTACGATCTCAAAATATTCAAGGTTTATACGCAGGTTACCACCGGAAAATTCCAGGTTGACATGGAGTTTATCGGGCCCGTGCCCAAGGGCATCAGGAGAGGGCAAACCCTGCAGATACTGTTGGCCCTGAGCGATGAAAGACAGTCCATCCTCGTAGCCCGCGGAGGATATTACCAGCAGACCGGCGGCAACTGGATATTCAAGGTGAGCGATGACGGCAAGACCGCTTTCCGCACAGATATTCAACTGGGCAATCAAAATCAGGATTATTACGAAGTGCTGGCTGGCCTCAAACCAGGTGATAAAGTGGTCACCAGCAGCTATGAAAATTACGGAACCATGCAGGAACTCATTCTTAAATAAAATACCCTCATTAACAGTTAAAAATAAAAAAAATGATACGGATTAACGATCTGGAAAAAATTTACAAAACAGAAGAAGTTGAAACCATTGCACTGAATAAACTTTCGTTCCAGGTGAATGACGGAGAATTCGTCGCTGTAATGGGTCCTTCCGGTTGCGGCAAGTCAACCTTATTAAATATCCTGGGCCTGCTGGATGATCCGGATAGCGGCAGCTTCCTGTTCAACGGCATCGAAGTGGCTCATTTCAACGAAAGAAAAAGAGCGGATCTTCGAAAAAAAAATATCGGCTTTGTGTTCCAGAGTTTTAATCTCATCGACGAGCTCACCGTTTTTGAAAACGTGGAGTTGCCCCTGATCTACCTTGGCGTGAAGAGCGATGAAAGAAAGAAAAGAGTTGAAGCCATGCTGGACAAGATGCAGATCATGCACAGAAGGAATCACTACCCCCAGCAGCTCTCCGGAGGTCAGCAACAAAGGGTTGCCGTTGCCCGCGCGGTTGTAAATAAACCAAAATTAATCCTCGCGGATGAACCTACGGGAAACCTGGATTCATCCAATGGGAATGAAGTCATGGAACTGCTTACTGACCTGAATGAGCAGGGTACAACCATTATCATGGTCACGCACTCTGAGCACGATGCACGTTACAGCCACCGCATTATTCGTATGCTGGACGGACAAACGGTTACCGAAAATATTCTCGCCTGACCATCGCATAATGACAGAATCATGCTGAAAAATTATTTCAAAATTGCCTTCCGGAATCTGTGGCGGCACCGGGTATTCTCATTCATTAATATCCTGGGATTGACCGTTGGAATGACGGCATGCTTTCTGATTTTTTTATATGTCCATTTTGAATTGAGCTATGATTCTTTCCACAGCAAGGCAAACCGCATTTACCGGGTGGTCTGTGATATCAAAACCCCCACGGAAGTAATTAAAGCGGGAGGGCCATCCTGGGCCGTAGGTCCTCATATTACCCAGGATTTTCCCCAGGTGGAGGCAGCCGTACGCACTACCGACGATGAACTCCTTGTGAGAAAAGGTAATGTCAAATTCCAGGAATTGAATTCACTTTGGGCGGATTCAGCATTCTTCGGGATGTTCGACTTTAAGCTCCTTAAAGGGAATCCGAAGACTGTTTTGCAGGAACCTCTCAGCATTGTATTTTCTGAAAGCGCGGCTAAGAAATATTTTGGAAATGCGGATCCCGTAGGACAAACGGTATTACTTACCGGAGAAGGTTTTACTGCAAAGATCACCGGTGTTATGAAAGACATTCCGGAAAATTCCACAGTTAAAGCAGATATGCTGGTTTCCATGAGCACCTTAACCAGGAAGTTGAATCCGGGCCTGGATGACCAATGGGGTAATTACGGAAATTCAACTTATGTATTGTTAAAGCCCGGCACACGTCCTGGTGATTTACAGGCCCAGCTTCCTGCCTTTCTGGAAAGAAGAAACGGAACGGAAATGAAGAAAATTAATATGTATCCAACATTATTCCTGGAACCATTAAAAGATGTGTACCTGCGTTCTACAAGGAACGGGAATAGTACCGGAAACATAAATAACGTATATATATTTTCCTGGGTTGCTGTTTTTATTTTGCTGATTGCCTGCTTTAATTTCGTCAACCTGACAACTGCGCGCTCAGCAGAACGCGCCAAAGAAGTAGGCATACGAAAAGTTGTAGGAGCAGTTAAGGGTCAGCTTACCGGGCAGTTTATTGGCGAATCCGTGCTGTTGTGCGCGATATCTTTTATTCTTACGCTGGTTTCAACGGCGCTCCTGCTGCCTTCTTTTAATCACCTCGCGGGTAAAACGATCAGCACAGGTATTTTCGAAAATCTGAACTTTGTTTTAATTCTTTTCCTGGCTGCCATTGGAATCGGATTACTTGCGGGCGTTTATCCTGCGCTGGTATTATCTTCATTCAAACCGGTTACCGTATTAAAAGGTCGTTTTTCAACCGGAACCAAAGGCCAGCTGCTCAGAAAGGCACTTGTTATTGCCCAGTTCACTATTTCCATTGCATTGATCATCGCAACTATTATCGTATATAATCAAATGAATTATATGCGGCGGCAGGATCTTGGTTTTAACAAGGACCAGATGATGGTAATCAACACGAATGGCGACCCTGCAAAGGATGCATTTCGCAATGCAGTCGCCGGGCTGCCTAATATAAAGGGAGTCGCCATGGCCTCCAGCGTTCCCGGAGGAGGCAACCCCGCTGCTTATTCAGAAATTGAAAATGTAAAAGGAGTTCTGCAGATTGCTAACCTGGATTTATATTTTGTAGACTTTGATTATATCCCGCAATTTAAAATCAAGATGATCGCGGGGCGTGCCTTCTCCCCGGATTTTCAAACCGACACAACACAATCGATGATTCTTAATGAGGCCGCGGTGAAAATGTTTGGTTATACTTCACCTGCACAGGCCGTCGGACACCGTTTCAAACAATGGGGAAGAGAAGGAAGGATTATCGGTGTAATGAAAGATTTCCACTTCCGTTCCCTCCAATTGCCGATCAAGCCTTTGTCCATGCGCATTGAGCCAAACGGATGCAACCTGGTTGCCATAAAACTTTCCACTCAAAACCTGCCAAAAACCATTGCAGCCATCGAAAATAAATGGAATGCCCTGATTCCGGCAAGGCCATTCAGCTATTATTTTTTGGATGAATTCTTCGATAAGCAATATCGTACCGAAGAGAGGTTTGGAAAACTATTTCTTAATTTCTCCGTGTTAGCCATCATCATTTCCTGTTTGGGCTTGTTGGGTCTTGCCTCTTACAGCACCATGCAACGCACCCGGGAAATTGGAATCCGCAAAGTACTGGGCGCATCAGTACCGAATATTGTTAACCTGCTGTCCCGGGAGTTTTTGAAGCTGGTAGCCATAGCTATTTTAATTGCCTCACCTGTTGCCTGGTTTGCCATGCATGGCTGGCTGCAGGATTTTGCCTACCGGATCGAGATTGGGTGGTGGATATTTCTCATAGCCGGGCTCATCGCGGTCTTAATTGCCTTAGCCACCGTAAGTTTCCAGGCCATTAAGGCGGCGATAGCTAATCCGGTCAAAAGCTTAAGGGTGGAATGATTAGAGGGCGAAGGGCAATAAGTTGATAGTTGAAGGTAGATGGATTTTTTGTTTGAATTCGCAACTGAATTCCATCAACCATCAACCATCAACCAATGAATAAAACATAACATAAAAATTAAGTATGATCAAGATCGAGCATATATCAAAGTGGATTAACCTGGGCAATATCCGGAATTTTATTCTGAAAGACATCAATTTGAATATCGGTGAAGGGGAATTCATTTCCGTCATGGGTCCTTCGGGCTCAGGGAAATCAACCTTGTTAAATATTATCGGGATGCTGGATTCACCCTCAGAAGGCAATTATGAATTCATGGACACAGATATATATAAACTAAAAGAAAAACAAAGATCCAATCTCTACAAGACGCATATTGGATTTGTTTTTCAGGCATATCACCTGATCGATGAACTTACAGTTTATGAAAACATCGAGACGCCCCTGATCTATCAAAACATAAAATCTTCCGAACGCAAAGCTATCGTGGCGGATATCATCGACCGTTTTCAGATGGTAGGAAAAAAAGATTTATTCCCCACCCAGTTGTCCGGCGGACAGCAACAATTGGTAGGCATTGCACGCGCTCTGGTGGCCAAACCCAAGCTGATCCTGGCGGATGAACCCACGGGTAATCTCAACTCCAAGCAGGGAGAGGAAATTATGGAATTATTCACGACGCTCAATAAGCAGGACGGTGTAACGATCATTCAGGTGACCCATTCTGAAAAAAATGCCAGCTACGGAAAACGGATCATCCATCTGCTGGATGGGCGCATAGAAAAAACGGAGACAAAATAAATGATGACAACAATGAAGCGGTTTCGTATATGGATATTTCTTGCAACCTTAGGCTCTCATGTCACTGGATTCAGTCAGAATACGGGTGGGCAAAGCCTCAATCTGAAACAATGCATTGATCTGGCCATTAAGAATAATCTGCTGGTGAGGCAGAGCGAGATCCAAATGCAAACGAACGGGGTTCAGTTTAAGCAGGCCAAGGACAATCTCCTTCCGGCGATCAACGGCACGCTGAGTGAGGGACTGAACTACGGCAGAAGCATCAATAGCAGCAACAACGGATATGTGGACGAAAAAAACGGTTCCGGGAATTACGGCCTGAGTAGCAATTTACTTTTGTTCAATGGCCTTTCCTTGCAGCAGGCAATAAAGCAGAATGCCCTGAGTTTTGATGCCACCAAAATGGATTTGCAACAGCAAAAGGATAATATAACACTAGCTGTAATAACGGGTTACCTGTTGGTACTTAGCAACAGGGATCAGCTTGATATTGCCAGACAGCAGGCCGCCGTGGATTCGGTGCAAGTCGATCGTCTGGAGATACAAAACCGTGCAGGCGCTATCGCTCCTTATACNNTGAATGCCCTCGAAACTTCCAAGGTTAGCCTCTTTAACTTACTTAATATTCCCTATGATAAGGACGCGACCTACGAAATGGTTCCCATGGATGCCAATACCTTGCAATATGGAGGCAGTTCCGACAGCATTTTTCAAACTGCGTTACGTGTTATTCCGAATATTAAAGCGGTCGACCTCCGGGTGAGGTCTTTTCAAAAAGGCGTTGCTGCAGCCAGGGGCAAATTATATCCCCAACTTTATTTTTACGGCAACATCAACTCAAACTATTCCAGCATCGCGACAAGCACTATTCCGGGATCGGCTTTTCCGGTGCAGACTTCTGATTATATTACGTTTGGTGGTACCAACTATTTCGTCAGTACGCAGGGCGCCCTTTCCCAGAAGATTTCTTTTGCGGACCAGTTCAAGAATAACCGCTACGAATCCATCGGCCTTCAATTGAATATTCCGATATTAAATTATCTCACCACAAGAAATAATATTAAACAGGCGAAAATAAATCTGGTGAATGCACGCATTATGGCCACCGCATCCCGTAACCAGTTGCAGCAAATGGTTGAGCAGGCCTGGCAGAATATGATCGCGGCATACGGACAATACAAAGGCTATACGGATCAGGTAAACGCCTATAGTCAATCCTTCAAGGCAGCCGAAGTTCGTTTTAATAACGGCGTTATCACCTCAGACGTTTATGTGATCGCCAAAAATAATGTAGACCGCGCCAACATCAACCTTTCAGCTGCCCGCTATAATTATATTTTCAGAGCGAAGATTTTGGATTATTATCAGGGGAGGTTGACTTGGTAAAAGATTGAGAAGTAAAAAGTAAAAATTAAAAAGTAAAAAAAGGAGCCCTAATTTTCATTTAGTCCCCTATCAGGCTCCAATTTTTAATTTTTACTTTTTAATTTTTACTTTTTAAGCCACCCCCTCAAACTATTCCCAACTTTTTCAGATTCTACCATAAATCCATCGTGCCCGTAAATGGAATCGATGGTAACCAGCCGGCAATCGGGTGTGTAATCAGCGATGAATTTTTGTTCGTCGAGTGGACAAAGGATATCACTGGTGATACCGATGATCAGGGTGCGCTGCCGGATACCAGATAATACTTTTTTAAGATCTCCTCCGCGGCCACGCGACAAATTATGCGTATCCATCGCCTTGGTCAGCAGCCAATAGGTATAGGCATTGAAACGCTGAACCAGTTTGTCGCCCTGGTAATTAATATAAGACGATGCCCTGAAATTGTCCAGCTTTTCCGGGTCGCCCTCAGACTGCTTTTCCTTCATGATGGTATAATTCCTGTAGGTAAGAATGCCAATGGCTCTTGCAGCCTTTAGTCCCGCCGCTCCTGCATCCTCGTTCAGATCTTTCCA
>PLEB01000311.1 GCA_003136915.1 Chitinophagaceae bacterium | reverse complement strand
CCGGCCAGCATTTCCGATGCGGATGCGCTGAAACCGTTTACCAGAAGTATCAGGGGACCGTCGTAAACAGAACCCCGGTTGACATCTTTCATAGTAAACAGCTTTCCATCTTTATTTTTTGTCATCCCTACCGGCCCTAAATCAATAAAAATTCCCGCAAGGGCAATGGCTTCCGTCATTGACCCACCCCCATTGTACCTCAGATCCAGGATGAGACCTTCNNCCGTTATCCCCTGCAGTTCCGCTTTCCCAATCGGTATAGAATGCAGGTAAGGAAATAAATCCAATGCGATGATTGCCTTTCAGAATAAAGCTTCTCACTTTGCTATTGTCGTCATCCAGCACGGCCTTCTCCCTTTGCAAAGTGACTTTTCGGATGCTTCCGTCGGTTTTCTTTAGTGTAAGCGTCAAATTCTTAGGATGGTCCCCAGAAATCAGTGCACTCACTTCCGCAGGCGAACCATCCGAAACATCCACTTCTTCGTTACCCTCCCACTGCAGGGCAAGGATCTCATCTCCCTCATGTATTTGTCCGCTTTTATACGCAGGACTCCCGGGCTTCAGTCGCGAGATCTGCGTTCCTTCCTTGCCTTCCGTGAGGCCGAATCCAAACTGCAACTGTTTATCGCCCAGCTCGCCCTGGAATTCTTCTTTTTTTGCCATGGAGAAAAATTCGGTATGCGGATCATAGCTGGATGCTACGGATTCGCACCAGGCATTACAAACAAAACCCGGCAGCCCGCCAGGCGACTGAACCACGCGCTGGATATCACGCTTGAAAGCATGACCCGCTTTTTTGCGTGCCACAAATTCGAGACTATCCAATTTCATTAAACGGGAAGCAGAATCGTTTTCATCATAGGCATCCGAAATGGTTTCCAAAACATTCCGCCTGAATAGTTTTTCTAGATTAATATTACGCGAAGCATCGAAGCCCGCAAAAACGGTATCTTCAGCAACGGTATATGTTTCATTGACGTTGAGAGGAATTGCTGTTTTAGCGTACTGATTCAGGATGCTGTCTGTTTGAGCGATCCTTTGTTGAAATAAAGCAATCAGGAAAATCAGAAAATCTTGTTTTTTATTCAGCACTTCATCATCGAGTTTGTATTTGAAATCTTCCAGGTGCCGGATATCTTCCAGTGTAAAATAGATTTTATCAGCATCGAGCGCCTGGATCATCAACGAAAACAGATCTGCTGAGAAATTCCTGTCAACCGGCCTTGGCTGTACATGATAAATTTCCGCCATCCTCGTAATGAGATAGGCATTATCAGCGGTTGTGGCAGTAAGTTGTGCCCGGGAAGACAAAACCAGGAAGAAAAAGGATACAGAAATCAGGAAATGAGTAAACTTCATACTATAAGTAAAGGATAAAAATCGAATATATAAAATGAATCATGTTCTGATTGAAAGTCAGTGGCCTACGCTATTTTTGCCCACTAAACGCCCCTCTTGGCCAGTATAAGGAAATTAGCATCTCAAACCGTCTGGTACGGCGCAAGTTCCATCTTCGCGCGATTCCTGTACTATATGCTGACACCTTACCTAACCCTGAAGTTCAGGGGAACGGTTGAGTATGGCAAATTCAGTCTGGTTTTTGCCATAATCCCTTTTTTGTATACCCTGATCCTTTTTGCTTTTGAAACGGCTTATTTCCGGTTTATGCAAAGAAAGGAATACGAAGGAGATGTTTACAATACGCTCAGCACTTCATTATTGATAAGCACGATAATAATCACCGGACTGACCATTCTTTTTAACGAACCTATCGCCAATTTTATTGGGCTGGCCAAGCGTCCGGAATACATTACACTGAGTGCATTCATTATCGGACTCGACGCCCTGAGTGCGCTGCCNNGGAATTCTTTTAAACATAGCGACGGTTTATTTTCTTCTGACAGTATGCCCCGAAGTAATAAAGAAGAACCCGAACAGTGTATTGAGATTAATTTACAGCAGTAGTTTCGGGGCTGGTTACGTGTTGATCGCAACCATGGTAGCTTCTCTTTTTCAGTTGCTTGCCCTTTGGAAAGAATTTACCAGTGTGCGGTTAAAAATCAATAAAACACTCTGGAAGGAAGTGATGATCTATGCCTTACCGCTGACAATTGCAGGTTTTGCAGGCATGATCAACGAGACATTCGACCGGATAATGCTGGAGAGGTGGTATCCGTTAAAAGGAGATGCAGCAACTTTCGAAGTTGGTGTATATAGCGCATGCTATAAATTATCTATCCTGATTACGCTGTTTGTGCAGGCATTCCGGATGGGTGCAGAACCCTTTTTCTTCAAACAATCCACTGAAGAAAACGCGCCAAAAGTATATGCGCGGGTAATGAAATTTTTTGTGCTTACCATCTGCCTGATGTTCCTGGTGGTGGCCCTTTACCTGGACATTTGGAAAGTTTTTATCCAGGATAAAAGGATGTGGGAAGGATTGAAAGTAGTTCCCATNNTGATCGGTGCGGCCATAACATTAATTATCAATTATCTTTTTATTCCCCGGTTCAGTTATATGGCCTGTGCCTGGGCCACTTTCATCTGTTATGGAAGCATGATGGTGATTTCCTATGTGATGGGTCAAAAAGCCTATCCGGTGCCCTATGCCTGGAAAAAACTGGTCGCTTATATGGTAATCGTGGCTATTTTATATGCTGTGCATCACACGATTATCCGGATATGGCATGATACGGCATTGAATTACACTGTTGCTTCCTTGTTTTTGATCCTGTTTGGGCTGTTTGTATACAAGGTGGAAAGGAAGGAGTTTGCGAATCTTTTCAGGCTACGTAAGAATACTATATAATGCCTTTTTTCATTTCGGGAATTTCCTATATCTTGTACCGTAGTTCTCCTTCTCCAATATCTACAATATCCCTTCTGTTATAATACCCTGTTTGCCAAATTGTTAACAAATTATCAAACGCGCATTGTTATGCACTTGAACCAGTGTACTAAATACTTGTACTATATGCTTGCCCTGTCCTTCTTTTTCCCGTCCTGCATTAGCACCAGAAAAACGACTTATTTCAATGCTCTAACCGATACCTTGATTCAATCTCCGCCACCGGCGGTATCTATCATCCATAAAAATGATTTGTTGAGTATTTCAGTGAGCAGTTCCAACCCCGATGCCTCCAAATTATTTAATGATCCAAATCTTTCAAATACCATTACTTCAACTGCCACTGGTACAACCCAGCAAATGGTTGGTTATCTGGTTACCGAAGACGGCAGTTTCAAATTCCCTGAACTTGGACAGATCAAAGCCGAAGGACTTACTGTGAAACAGCTTAGCGAGTTCATGACGCAAACGCTAATAGATAAAAAATTACTGGTGGATCCTATTGTAACCGTCCGGTTCATCAATTTCCGTGTAACGGTTTTGGGAGAAGTACCGCGCCCCGCCGTTATAAATGTTCCCAACGAGCGAATCAGCATACTTGAAGCGTTGGGCCTGGCAGGCGATCTGACCATTTACGGCAAACGGGATAATGTATTATTAATACGGGAGGTGGATAGCGGAAAACTCATCAAGC
>PLEB01000208.1 GCA_003136915.1 Chitinophagaceae bacterium | reverse complement strand
GATTCCCGTGATCGCCATCACAGAAGGTTCGGAAAATGCGTTCTTGATATTTCGGATCCAATCCCTGCTTACGATCACATCATCATCTGTAAACGCAATGATTGGATGGCTGGCGGCGCGAACACCTGTATTTCTGGCTATATCAAGCCCTTTCCTTAATTCAGGAATGTATTTTATATACTTTAATTTTTGAACAAGGGTCTTAGTAAGTGAATCCCTGGGTGCATTATCAATCACGATCAATTCAAAATCCTTGTCGGAATTATTTAGCAATGCATGAATGCATCTTTGCAGATTGCTTGTCCGGTTACTGGTGCAGATGATAACCGATAATTTCTGGTTGCTGGTCATCTGCGTTATTGCCGCAGGGTGCTGTTCATAATATGCTTTTGCCGGCCGAATGGCTGTTTCAATCATTTCCTCATAGCGTGCTCCAGTTAAGGGCATGTTTGTTTTATCGATCCAGAGATGACCCAGCGGAATGGCGCCCGACCACAATACCACAAACGAATTGGACGCAGGAACGATAAGCGGTCCTTGCTGGTCCAGGTCGATGTGGTGAATGTGATAAGGTTGGTAATCCTGCATATTACTTGTTGAGTTGTGGTGTCAACACTACCGGAAAATCCGGCCTTACCACACCAGCCCATTTTCCGAACCAGGAACCATTATCCCTGAAGTCTTCCACGTCAAAAGATAAACAGGATTCAAGATAAAATAATCTGATGGTGGTATTTCTGACGAAGACAATAGATATATAGTATGATCCGTCATTTAAAAAATTGCCGGGGATCACACATTCTCCCCTGACCAATCCTTTTTCCAGAGTATATCTCTTGGAAGGCAGATCAAAAATGAATTCCCCTGCAAAACTAAACAAGTGTATGCCTGTGATCAGGTCCCCCGGCTCCGCTACATCGTACCAGAATTCAAACCGTATCCGCAAGGGTGTGCGGATGTCGATGAATTCATGGTGATCGAGGTATTCCGGTAGCAACTCCACTTTCTGCACCCGGATAAATTCGTTGCCCGGCAAAAATCCATCAAGTGAATAATCATTTCCCAGAAACTGTTCCTTGCCGCTTTTCAGATACTGCGTAATTACATTTATGGGTGCTCCGGATGCAATGATTTCTCCTTTTTCCAATATCAAGGCGCGATCACAAAGACTCCGAAGAGCCTGCATATTATGACTTACAAACAAAATGGTTTTGCCTTCTTCACCTGACACGGATTTCATTTTTCCTAAACATTTTTTCTGAAACTCCGAGTCACCGACGGCGAGCACTTCATCAATGATCAGTATTTCCGGATCCAGATGCGCGGCAACTGCAAAAGCCAGCCGTACATACATTCCGCTTGAATATCTTTTGACAGGTGTATCCAGAAACCGTTCAACGCCGGAAAAATCAACGATCTCGTCAAATTTCCGGTCTATTTCCTTTTTCTTCATCCCCATGATATGACCATTGAGATAGATATTCTCCTTTCCCGTCAGCTCAAGATGAAATCCGGTTCCAACCTCGAGGAGACTGGCGATCCGGCCTTTGCCCAAGATCCTGCCGGTAGTGGGGAGCGTTATCCTTGAAATGATCTTAAGCAAGGTTGATTTTCCTGCTCCATTTTTCCCGATAAAACCAACCACTTCACCTTTGCCGACTTCAAAATGAATATTCTTCAAAGCCCATATATGATCCCTGCTTAATGAAGTAGTGGAGAGAGATTCCGGTGATTTTCTGTACCACCAGTTTTTTACGTCTTCCTTTAAGGTCCCGGAGCCCAAAACACCCAGCCTGTAATATTTAGAAATGTTCTCGGCCCTGATCATCGTGTTTCCCATATGCTTCAGATTACATCCATGATTTGTATTTCCTTCCTATTAAATAATACAATGCCCAGCAAAAGGATCAGGAAAGAGGTCGCCATGCTGATTCCCAGATAAAATAAAGGCAGCGGGCGATGACTGAAAAATGCCGACCTGAAAGATTCGATCAATGGCGTGAGGGGATTAAGCCAAAAGATCAGTTTATATTTTGCAGGAATGAGCGATGCCGGATAAACGACAGGTGCAGCAAACATTAATAGCCGTAACACAAACTGTAAAATATTTTCAAGATCACGGTATTTGGCAGTGTAAACGCTTATGATCAGTCCGCATCCGAGGGCGAAGGCCGCAGTTATGAGAATAAAAACCGGGATGAGCAGCATGTCTGCATTAGGATGAATATTCTTGCCCCCTATTGCGAAAAACAGATAGACGGCAATGAACAGGATAAGCTGAATGGATATTCTGAAGGAATGAAAAAGAACATAGCTCAGCGGTACAATCAACCTTGGAAAATATACCTTATTAAAGATATAGGCATTCTGTACAAAGGTATACATCGTTGCCGTTAGACAATCGGAGTAATAGGTCCAGATGATAGTACCCGGAAGATAAAAAAGAACTGGCGGTATATTATCTGTAGGAATTTTTGCAACCCGGCTGAAGACGATGAAATAAACGAAAGTGGTAAATAAAGGCTGCAGGAATACCCACACTGGTCCAAGAATAGTTTGCTGGTAGCTCGCAATGATATCCCTCCGCACAAACCGCAGCAGCAGATCCTTATAGTGGATGAGTTCTTTCAGGTTGATCCGGAACCATCCGGGATTTGCTGTAATTTCCCATTGCCAGCCTCCATTTTTATCCATGTAAATTGGAATTCAATCCTTTACCGGAAAAGTAAAACATTTTCAGCTAATTTAAAAAAGCTTCGTGAGTCGCATACAAAAGGAAAAAGTCCTGCTTTGACCAGGACTTTTTTTATTCGTGGAATAAATTTATGATTAGATTTTTTCCGGAGATGAGGCTTCCAGCGTTTTGATATGCGTGAGCAATTCCTCCGAATCAAAAGGTTTTGCTAAAAACAAATCCGCTCCTGCATCGTAGGATTTGCTTTCCGCATCCGGCAGCCCCGACATGATATAAACAGGAATTTCTTTCAGATAACTATTTTTCAGTTCGCGGCAGATATCCAATCCATTTCCATGGTCCAGTTTAATGTCAAGCAGGATGAGGTCGGGTTGAAGCAAGCCGGCAGTTTTCACAATTTCATCGGCGTCGGACAGAGGACAAATCTTGCAATTATATGCCTGGAGCAAGAATCTTAATCCATGCAACAAATCCAAATCGTCTTCTACAATCATTATCTTAAGCATATTACCCAATATATAATATTTATTATTACCTATTTAGTGCCAGACTATTTTCCGCTTAAAAAGAGGATCGTTCTATTCATACTGGGCAACAAATTCCCCAATAATTATACCATTCGATATGGTTATTCCATTATGACAACCTTTCCCATTTCCGGAAACTATTCTTCCAGCAATTCGTCGAGCTTTTCATCCGTGATCCCATCCGGGTCCCGGGATCCCGGGTCCTCCGTTTCTTCAAATGCGTCAGAAGAACCGAGATGGGAGCTTTCCATCTTTGAAGGAGAAAAAGGATCAACGGGATTATTCTTTTCTTTTTTCTTTTGCGAAGGGATGGACTTTTTATCTTCCGGCATCAGCCTGGATTTATTGATTCATTTGGATGACGCCAACGTCGGTCGGCTGTCCGTCAACCACAACAACGCTTTGTTTAAACGAGCTTCTGTAGGGAGGCCTTCCGTCAACCATCAGGGTGTAGCTTCCAGGCTTGACATTGTCTATAACAAAATTTCCCTCGATCACAGGCGCGCTCAGCGTATCTGTTCTGGAAATGATCCAGGCACGGATGCCGGCATTGGAAGGGTCTACCGTACCCCTTACAGGGCTGTTCCAATAAATCCGGAAAGCCATGCTCAGAATAATGGCTGCAAAAAAGATCGCTAAAAACCCGGTTGTATAAGCGGAGCGCATAGTTCAGTATTTCTTCGTTAGAGAGTGCAATAATTATTCCCGAATTATTTCATGGCCATCCTGTTCGTAATTTTGAACTTTCAAATTATGGATCAGGACGAAATATTGATACTTGGAGCCGGAATATCCGGTCTCGTTGCCGGGCGCATACTGGTTCGCGCCGGAATGAGTGTAACAATAATTGAAGCCAGGGAGCGGGTGGGAGGAAGGATTTTAACCATTCACCGGGATGGGCAGGTTTTGGAAGCCGGGCCCGAGTTTATTCATGGGGATCTTAAGGAAACGATTTCCCTGCTGAAGGAATTCGGGATTGAATATGTGGATATAGAAGGAAAAATGTATTTCGCCCGGGATGGTCATTTTGTTGAGGAGAAGGAATATGTTGAAGACTGGGAACAGCTGATGGAAAAAATGAGGTCTTTGAAAACAGATCTTCCCTTTCTTCAATTCCTTCAGGAAAATTTTGGAGGAGAATCCTACCATGCGTTAAGGAAATCAGCAATCGGGTATGCGGAAGGATATGATCTGGCCGATGTATCCAGGGTCAGTACGCTTTCATTGATCAGGGAATGGAAGATTGAAGAAGATGGGCCACAATACCGGATCCCAAAGGGATATTCCCAGCTTACGGATGCGCTTGCCGGAGAGTTTATTTATTACGCAGGGAAAATTCTCCTGAATCAACAGGCGAATCATATCCTGTGGGCACCCGGATCGGCCATGGTAACGACAATGGATAACCGAAAATTCACTTCGAAAAAGCTGGTCGTTACACTGCCGCTGGGTGTTCT
>PLEB01000319.1 GCA_003136915.1 Chitinophagaceae bacterium | reverse complement strand
AGGTATTATTCATCATAATGTTCCACCCCGATTCCTTATTAAAATAATTTTTCAGCATAGCTACATAATCGATTCCTCTTCTTTTGTCAATGCCCACCAGTGAAGACCCCAGGACAGAGCCCATATTGGCAAGTGCTTCGTGGAACATCCCATGATTATGATCCGGCCCCTGGCGGACATCAGCAATGGCGGTATAAACGCCGACAACAGGCTGTGGAAAATTTTTATTGGTTGTGTCCATCCAAACCAGCGGCCAGTATTTGCCCGTAGCTTTAAAGTCAAAGACTGTACGGTCAAACTTCTGTGCGAGCTGCAGGAAATCAATGATTTGAAAAGGCTGGGGAAAATCCGTCATTTCTTCAACCCTGGAGAGCTTATGCTGCTGAACCTGCGCAGTTGCTGCCGGAAAGTATGCATTCATAAACAGGATACAAAAAGCTGGCGGCAAAAAAAATCCTTTGATCATGTATGAAAACTTTTCTCAAGATAATCTTTTGGATCGGCCAGAATCATATCTTCATCCGATTGTCTTGCCCTTTTTTATGCTTTGTTTTGTGCAAAAACAGAATAGGGCCGGTTATTTAAATAAGGTTAATACTAAAAAACATCAATATGAAAGTTCTTGTTTTATGTTTACTCCTACCCGGGTGCATTCCGAACACCCTGAAAGCGCAACGATGCCTGGATTTCAATGTGCTGGCCCTTATGGGTAATCTTGAAGCACCCGGCGTGTCGGCAAATAACCTGGCCGACTGCAGGACCAGCGTAAATGATCATGGTCAAACTGTAATTGTTGACTATGGGGCATATCTTGAAAAATTGGATACGCTGATTAATCAAAAAATGCGGGAATTTACCCTTGCGTTTCAGAGCACCATGGGCGGAATGGGTCAAATGCCATCCGGGCAAAGTACGGCGGATGCCCAGGCTTTGGCAGAAAAATTAAAGAGCATGACACCGGAACAACAAAAGGCATGGGCCGTGGACCAGGCCAATCAAAGGATGCAAGCCAGTCCTGCGCCCACCATTCAGGATGATCCGGCAACAGCCAGCCTGGTGATGAAAACAAATGATATTGGTGTGAACCAGCTATCAGCGGTGAACAGAGAGTTCGCAGCCAAGATTCGGGAAGTGATCAGCGCTAAGGCTGATGCCTTGCATAAGGTGGCGGCCCCGGATGAATCGGGATGCCCACAGGTAGGGAAAACCGGCATGCATTCCTGTGCATGCGTGAACGGAGTTGATGGGAAATACTGGCAGCAGATGGTCGCCATAGAAGACCAATACGATGCTCAGAAAATTGCGCTGTTTCGGACTTATCTGATAAAGATAAAGGCGCTGGTGGGGCAGGTGGACTATAATATCGGAAAATTAAATTATGGAGCAGGGATAAAAACAAAAGAACTTCAGAAAGCCTTGTTCGCGGCCCAGCAATCCGCATTCGGAACCGGATTTGACATTACATCAGCCGTCATTCATGATATTCATAAAGAAGGAGCCGATCTTTATCTAAATGAGAAGAATAGTGATAAGATGGTCTATAATCTGAGTTGCGAGAAATAAGAAACTTCCAAAAGAGGGGGAAGGCAAAAATAATTGTAATTTAACCTTTACTTGACCGGATATATTCCCCGGTATGATCGGGATGGTAAGGATTACTTTCAAAAATCATAATCGGTAAAGGTAAATGGAAACGAATCAGGCATCGGTGGAAAAACCGACGCAAAAATCAACTTCAAAGAAGATTGCTCCCGCATTACCTGAGCGCCTTTATTCCCTGGATGCGCTCCGCGGTTTTGATATGTTCTGGATCATGGGCGCCGATGAGCTGGTTCATAATTTGGCATCGACAACCGGCTCGCCCTTCTGGACCGCAATTTCTAACCAGCTTGAACATCCTGCATGGAACGGCTTTCATTTTTACGATCTGATTTTTCCACTTTTCTTGTTTATGGCCGGTGTTTCCACACCCTATTCCATAGGAAGGCAGCTGGAAAAAGGTAAAAGCAGGCAACAGTTGCTATTAAGGGTAATAAAGCGGGGCCTTTTTCTAGTTTTGCTGGGTATCATTTACAACAATGGCCTGCAGATCCGGCCCCTTGCTGAAATCCGGTTCGGCAGTGTATTGGGCAGGATCGGTCTTGCTTATATGTTTGCCAATATTATTTTTCTGTATACGAAAGAAAGAGCGCAGATGATCTGGTTCTGGGGAATCATCATCGGTTACTGGCTCTTGCTGAAATTCACTTCAGCACCCGGTTTCCTTCCCGGCGACCTGACCATGCAGGGTAATTTCGCTTCTTATATAGACCGTTCTGTTCTTCCGGGGAAACTCTATTTAGGCATTCATGATCCGGAAGGGCTGGTCTCCACTATTCCTGCCATCAGTACCGCCTTACTCGGAATTCTTGCTGGCAGCCTCCTCAAAAATGGTAAAATGTCCGGCAGGAAAAAAGCATGCTGGATGGCTATCGCCGGTGTTATTCTCCTGATTCTTGCACAGATCTGGAATCTGGATTTTCCAATTAATAAAAATCTGTGGACCAGTTCCTTTGTGTTGAATGTTGGCGGAATCAGTTTATTGCTCTTATCACTTTTCTATTATGTGATCGATATCCTCGGCTATAAAAGCTGGGCCTTTTTCTTTAAGGTGATAGGCATGAATTCCATATTAATCTATATCTCCGGCAGATTTATCAACTGGAAGTATACGACAGATGGATTTTTCAAATGGCTGGGTCAATTAACCGGCGATCCATATAATATTGTCGTGATGGCCATCTGTCTGCTGCTTGTCAAATGGGCTTTCTTATATTTTATGTACAGGAAGCGCGTATTTTTGAGGGTATAAGAATAAAAAGTAAAAAGTAAAAAGTAAAAAGTAAAAAATGAAGCGTAAAAGGTGCTAGTCACTTACCTTAAAGCGCTCCACTTTTTACTTTTTACTTTTTAATTTTTAATTTTTACTTTCCACACGCTTCAATTGTCTCATCAAGGTCACGGAATGTAAGCGCATTATTCAGGAACCAGCTTTCAAAGGC
>PLEB01000364.1 GCA_003136915.1 Chitinophagaceae bacterium | reverse complement strand
GAATAAGAGTTGGATTGCGTACCATGGGAAAATATATTTTAACCGAAGCTGATGTGTTGCAATGTAAAAAATTCGGGGATGCCATCGCCAACGCATCATGGCCTATTGAAGAATGGGAACAGGACCGTCGGGTTAAAATGCGTTATCTAAAGGAAGATGATTTTTACCAGATCCCGGCCAGATGTTTACAATCCAAAACAATGGATAACCTGTTTACCGCCGGCAGATGTATATCGGCCACAGACGCTGCCATTGCCAGCGCCCGCGTTATGGGTGTTTGTTTGCAAACCGGGTACGCAGCCGGTTGTTTGGCGGCTGCAAGTGCATTGAATCTTTCGCTGGAGGATGCGATAATCAATATACAGGAGCAGGAGTTCTGATTATATCCGCCAGTCTTTATTAACTTCAACCTATGGGTCAATTTCCCGTTTATGATATTTTAAAGGAGGCTGCCATCAGGTGGCCCGAAAAGCCTGCCGTATATGATGCTTACGGCATGCTTAGTTTTGGGCAATTGTTTACTGAGGCAGAAGAACTGCGATTAAAATTAAAGGAAATTGGAATCAAAGAGGGTATGGCGGTTGGCCTGAAGGCCTGTAACGGACGAAATTTTATTGCAGGTCTTTTTGCCGTGATCGGCTGTGGCGCTGCGGTGATGCCTATATATCACCAGCTAAAAAAGTCAGAGATTGATTCCATAATACAGGAAACCCAACTGCATGCCCTGCTGGATGATAAAAGTGGCCTGCCCTATTTTAAGATGAGCGACGCGGAAATACCCATGAAGGCAGGAATATTCGATTTCAATTTTATAGAAGCCAACAGGGGAATATCCTTTGCACCGCATGTAAAAATGCCGGCATTTATGCGCTTTACGTCCGGCACCACCGGAAAATCCAAGGGAGTTGTTATTTCTCATCAGTCAGCAATAGAAAGAATTGAGGCGGCAAATAAAGGATTGGCATTAGGTTGCGATGATACGGTGATTTGGGTTCTGCCCATGGCTTATCACTTTCTGGTATCAGTTATTTTGTATATAAAATATGGGGTCGCGGTTGCCATCGCAAAAGATTTCCTTGCGAAAAATATCATTCAGCTGACCAATCAATACAAAGGCACTTTATTATATGCCTCTCCACTTCAGATCCGCTTGTTAGCCAATGATGCCGGTACAGAAAAAATGCCTTCTCTAAAGCAAATAATTTCTACCTCAGCAGGCATATCCCTGGATGTTTGTGTGGCATTTAAAAAGCGATTTAATCAGGATGTGAGCCAGGCCTACGGCATTATTGAAATTGGATTACCCATAATCAATTCCATAAAATCTGCAGAACATCCCGATGCAGTTGGTTATACATTGCCGGACTATGAAGTTGCCATATTGGATGACAACAATAACCCCTTGCCATCAGGAACTGTTGGCCACCTGGGCATTAGAGGTCCGGGCATGTTTGATGCTTATCTTCTGCCTGCGCAGATTCGTGATGAGGTTTTGATAAATGGTTATTTCCTGACGGCTGATTATGCGTCGCAGGCAGCNNAGATGGCCTGATAAAAATAGAGGGGCGGGTAAAATCAGTTATCAATGTGTCTGGCATAAAGATTTTTCCGGAAGAAATAGAAGCGGTATTAGAAACCATTCCGGAAATCAAACAGGCCCGGATCAGCAGCAGGCCTCATAATTTGCTTGGGCAGATCATTGAAGCTGAAGTTGTTTTACAGGAAGGCGCCACGATTAATATAGAGAAAGTACTCACCTATTGCCGAAACCGATTATCAAACTTCAAAGCACCACAACATTTAAAAATCGTAAGTGTGTTGCCGATGACAAATACAGGCAAGCTGCGCAGGGATTAAGCATTTCTGTTCAATCTTCTTTCATACAGGCAAACGACGAGCATAGTAAGTAACATGCCATAAAAAATATCTTCGAATGGAATGGTATATATCCTGATGCCCAGGTTCTCCGAGTCGTTATAAATTACCACCGGAATAGCGGTAAGAAAGCCATTTACAATCAGTAAGGGAATTAAAATTACGGCATACGAAACTAAAAAAGAGATCGCATCAAATGTTTTAAAAAAGTTTCTGCATACATAAACAAGGATAATAAAAAGAGATGTAAACAAAAATGTCCAGGAGCTGTAATATCTATGATGAAAAATGATAGCCCCCATCATTAAAATAACCGCCAGCGATTTTAAGAAAATATCCGCCCCTCCTTTGTTCTTTATATTAGGGAAATAACAGCGGATGCATTCATAAATAAAGACACAACAATATGGAACCAGTATAAAGAAAAGAACTTCTTCCAAAGGAAGATGAGCGATCTTAATGCCTGTAATGTATTTTTCATTAAAATACCATACCCCTTGCGAAGTAAAGAAAATATCCCAGGCAATATAAAACAGGGCAGCAATTATCATCGCCGGAAAAAGATATTTCCATTTTCTAAAAAAGGCTACCTTTTTGTCAAAACTCAGCGCCAGCGGTCCGGCTAAAGAAGCTGAAAGAATGAGGAAATATGTGTAGTGCGCATTCACCCGGCTACTTCCTGTTTCTTTTTAAATCCGCCCTTACCTTGTTCCAATATTTTTTTGAAACCCACAACATGCCAAAACTTTCGCCGTTCTGGCTGTCCAGATGTTTGTGATGCATTTTATGAGCCCAGCGTACGGTGCGTATGTACGTGTTATTGCTTCGGGTAAACCATTTAATCCGCTGATGAATAATTACTTCATGTACCAGGAAATAAGCCGTGCCATATAAACTTAACCCGGCTCCGATGGCGATTATCCAGTAAGTTTTATAAATCACACCCAGCATAATAAATAACCAGCTTGGTATGGCAAAAATCAGGAAGAAATAATCATTTTTCTCAAAAAAACCGGGGCCTTTTTGATGATGGTCCTTATGCAGATTCCACAAAAAGCCATGCATGACATAGCGATGCAGGCACCAGCTAAAGCCTTCCATTAAAATAAAAGTACCTAATGCAATCAGTATGTAGACAAAAAAACTCATTTCTTGATTCCTGAAAAATTATTTCAAAGTAACCCTCAGCAGTAAAAAAAACAGGAGTTGGATCAGCATCAAATTTACAGCGAATTTGTTTAGCTTTTCAAATTTACCAACATGAAAAATGGATAGCAACAACCCGCTGATCAAAAACCAGCAAACATAGTTGTACGCCGGTATTGAACCATCCCCATTCCACCTCCAGTAACCCAGTCTGACGGCCACCGGCTCCATCAGCCAATCATAAAAGGTCGTTAATAAAGCTCCTCCCAAAATAATGGGAATGGCTTTAAATTTTATTTTCAGCGTATAAACGCTCATTCCACTGCAATAAATCACGATAAACCAATTTACTCCCAATATCAGTGGGGTATCCAATACCCTGTAACCCATCACTACGCCATAGCTATAGTTACCGAAAAGGATCCCTGTCTGTACTCCAATCATTTCAACTCCCATACCTATAAAAAAACAACTCATGAGAAAAAAAGAAAACCACCCGTTCTTTCGGGTTTGGGTCCATACCAACAAAATCAACATTAGCAATAAATTAATAAGGGTCGATTGCAGGAAAAATGTTTTATCAAAAAACAACAATCCTATAAGCCCGATGGTATGAAACAAAATAGCTATTGCCGTTGCTACCTGATATTTTGTAAATCTGCTCCGCACGTTTTTTTTATTTGGAATTTATGAGTCATCTTTTAGTCACGCAAATGAAATTCTGCTTTATCCAGCAGGCATTTCAAAAAACACCCTAATTGAAAAATGGGTCGATAACTCCTGATCGTAGTACCAACAGAAGAAAATAGAATATAACAAACTAAACCATATCCGTACCCGAGACGGGAATCGAACCCGTACCCGCATTTCTGCAGACAGGATTTTAAGTCCTGCGCGTCTACCTGTTCCGCCACCCGGGTATGCTTTCAAATAAAAAATTCCATCCCTTTGCGCGGATGGAATCCCTGAGCGGAAGACCGGGCTCGAACCGGCCACCTCGACCTTGGCAAGGTCGCGCTCTACCA
>PLEB01000302.1 GCA_003136915.1 Chitinophagaceae bacterium | reverse complement strand
ATCCGAGGTATACTATACTATTGGCAAAAGGCTTCAGAACAAGGTGTATGGCATAGCCCTGCGAAAAGCTGGAATGGGCCAGGACCAATAAAGTGAATGGAAAAAAGGCTCTTTTAAACGGGAGGTTGATCATAGGAATGCTAAATTAAGATAATCCTACATTTGCCGCCGTGGGAAAAAAGAAAAATATTGTTATAGAAAACCTTAAGATCACCGGATATGCTGCGGAAGGAAAGAGCCTGGCCAGGCATGAAGGGAAGGTGATCTTTGTGGACCTGGCAGTTCCGGGAGATGTAGTTACGGTAAGGCTGACCAGGGATAAAAAGGACTGGGCAGAGGGTCATGTTCTTTCTTTTACTGAATATGCGGCAGACAGGGTAATACCTTTTTGCTCCCATTTCGGCATTTGCGGCGGTTGCCAATGGCAGATGCTTCCCTATGCCAAACAGCTGGAATATAAGCAGGACCAGGTTTGGCAAAGCCTGAAACGGATCGGAAAGATGGATCTGCCGGAAATGATGCCCATTCTGGGGGCGCAGCAGACCAGGGGCTACCGGAATAAAATTGAATATACTTTCTCGAACCGGAGATATCTCCTAAGGGAAGAATTGCAGGATCCGGAAATCTCTGCGATCCAGGATGCCGCAGGCTTTCATGCGCGTGGAATTTTTGATAAAGTAGTGGACGTTGATACCTGCTTTCTGCAGGCGGAACCGACCAATTTTCTCCGAAAGGAGATTAAACAATGGGCGATAGCGCATAAAGTCTCTTTTTATGATATACTCCGCCATGAGGGCTTTCTCCGCACGATGCAGGTAAGGCTTTGCCAGACAGGCGAGCTGATGGTCAATATCGTTTTTGGGTATCTCGATGAAACCCTGGTAAACCGCCTTTTGACTTATATTATGGAGCAGTTCCCGTCCATTACCACCCTGCTGTATACCATCAATCCAAAAAGAAATGATAGTTTGACCGGCCTCAGGCCGATCGTTTTTCATGGCAAGGGATATGTAGTGGAAAAACTGGAGCGGTTTTCCTTTAAGGTCGGACCGAAATCTTTTTTCCAGACCAATACCGCCCAGGCGGAGCGTTTGTACCAGGTAATACGAAATCTTGCCGGCCTGTCCGGGAAGGAAACCGTATATGATCTTTATTGCGGAACAGGTAGTATCGGCATTTTTCTTAGTGATCACGCGAGCAGGGTGATCGGGGTTGAACTCGTGCCGGAAGCTATTTCCGATGCAAAGGAAAATGCTGCACTCAATCAGGTCGGCCACGCTGATTTCTTTACCGGGGATGTAAGCGAATTGTGTAACGACTCATTTTTCCAAACGCATGGCAGGCCGGATGTTATTATCACCGATCCGCCGCGTATAGGGATGACGGAAAAACTCATAAACAAAATGCTGGACATCGCAGCTGAAAAAATTGTGTATGTGAGCTGTAATCCGGCTACCCAGGCCCGTGACCTGCAGCTCCTGTCACACAAGTATCATGTTGCTGCCATACAACCTGTGGATATGTTCCCGCATACTCATCATATTGAAAATGTGACCGGACTTTTTTTAAAGCACTAACTTGCAGCGTAATTGCAGATGAAATATGACCGAATTCCGACCGGGAAGCTTTCAGGTTATTCCCACCGTAATCAAGAACCTGATCATCATTAATGTACTTGTTTTTCTTGCTCAAAAAGTTTTTGAGAACAATCCAAGTTTCAGCATTGAAAATCTCTTCGCGCTGCATGATGTCCGTTCCGTTTATTTCCGGCCTCATCAGTTAGTCACCTACATGTTCATGCACGGCGGCATTTCGCATATTTTTTGGAATATGCTGATCCTGTGGATGTTTGGAAGTATCCTTGAAAATTTCTGGGGACCCAGGCGTTTCCTGATTTTCTACATGGTCTGCGGGGTCGGAGCTGCCGTCCTGCATTTGCTGGTATTGTACCATGAACTGACTCCATTGTGGCAGGAGTTAGCTACTTTGCCTTACCACCAGCAGGAAATTATTAAGTATTCGAATCCAGAGCTGAATTCAGCAACGCTTGGGGCGTCCGGGGCAATCTTCGGTTGCATGGTGGCATTTGGTTTACTTTTCCCCAATAGCCTTTTATACCTGTATTTCTTTTTCCCTATAAAAGCCAAATGGGCAGTCCTTGGCTATGTGTGTATTGAATTATTTATGGGTATTAGAAATACGGCTGGCGATAATGTGGCCCACTGGGCTCATTTGGGCGGGGGCCTCGTTGGTCTTTTATTGGTATTTTACTGGAAAAAAACAGATAGAAGGAATTCTTACTGAACCCATATCAATTCCAACTGTTAATAAAACAGTCCTGTCCTCAGACCGTTAATATCTGCAGTAACTTACATTGAAGACCCATGGATGTGAAAGAAGACAACTTCCGGAAAAGAATGAACCTGGGCCAGGAGGGGAATGCTCTTATCCAGCTCCTGATCCTCAATGCAGTTTTATTTGTCATCCTGAAATTTATATACGTTGTTTATCTGGTGAGTAATGCACTGGTTCCCGAGTATTACACGCGTGTGTATAGTTGGTTTGCGCTGCCTGCTGCACCGGGAAAAATTGTTATGCGGCCCTGGACTTTGATCAGTTATATGTTTTCAGATCATGAAGTCTTCCGGTTTATTTCCAATATGTTCTGGCTTTGGAGTTTCGGTTATATTTTGCAGGACCTTACAGGAAACAGAAAAATTATTCCAATTTATCTTTACGGAGGTCTGACCGGAGCCATTTTGTTCGTGCTCTGCCATCTTATTTTTCCTGATCTCCGGGGAAAAATCGATCTGGATACGCTTTCAGGTGCAAATTGTGCCATCGCAGCCGTAGCCATAGCAACGACCACGGTTTCCCCCGATTACAGGATCTTCCCCATGATCAATGGTGGCATTCCCCTTTGGGTACTGACCCTGATATTTTTGCTGATCAATTTTTCCAGTATTGGCTATGGAGATACGGGATCCTATACCGCCAATGCGGGCGCGGCTGGAATCGGGTATTTGTTTATTTATCAATTACGAAGAGGAAGAGATGCAAGCATCTGGATAAGCCAGTTTTTCGACTGGCTTAACGATCTTTTCAATCCGGATAAAAAGAAAAAAACCAGGCGGAAAGATGAGTTCTACTATCATGTGGCCGGTACCCAGCCTTATAAAAAAATACCCAACATCACGCAGAAAAGGATTGATGAGATCCTGGACAAAATAAATCAACAGGGATATCGCTATCTAACCAGCGAAGAAAAAGAAATTCTGAAGCGGGCCGCAGAAGAGGAAGATTTGTAACTTGAGCCGACCATGGCATCCCTGCGGAAATTTACCAAACGTTTCGTCATTCTGCTGAATATTGTTATTGCCCTGTTGTTCCTGATCACATGCTGCAATGCCTTTCTTCATCCGGATAAATGGTGGTTTATTTCACTGCTCGCCTTTTTTTTCCCATTATTCCTTATTATTTTATTGATTTTTTTGTTTTTCTGGCTATTTATTTCTCCCAGATGGTTGCTCATTTCCCTGATATCCCTGATCATTGGCTGGAAGAATATTCATGCTTTCTTCGGAATGAACCCTTCCAGAAAAGATTTTGCCCACAAAGAGGAAAATTCAATCCGTATCATGACCTGGAACGTGCGACGCTGGGACGAGTTCATTACAAAAAAGACGGGCGCTTCCGGTCACCGGCTGCACATGTTGGATCTGGTAAACAAACAGCAAGCCGATCTGCTTTGCTTTCAGGAATTCTATGAGCCGGATGATTCAGCAATTTCCAATATCAGATACATCCGCGATAAGATGCATTTCCCTTATTATTTTTTTTCCCACGATTACCACAACAGAATAAGTAAATATTCAACAGGCGTAGTTATTTTTTCAAAATATCCGTTCCTGAGAAATGCGAGGCAAACTTTTATTCCGGATACTACCGGCAGCACAGAAAGCCTCATCGAAGCGGATATTTCCGTGAATGGAAAACGCATCAGAATATACACGACGCATTTGCAGTCGGTACTTTTCAAGCCCAAGGATTTCCGTGATGTAGAGATCATCCGAAATGCAAAAGACAGCCTGTTGCAGGCCTCGCGTTCGCTGGCAAAAAAATTGAAATTCGCGTTGAGTCTGCGGGGATACCAGGCGGATACGGTGAGAAGACATTTGGATGCGAGTCCTTACCCTGTCATTATCTGCGGGGATTTCAATGATGTGCCGAATTCCTATACTTATTTTCATATCAAGGGCAATCGCCAGGATGCTTTCATTTCCGGTTCCTTCGGCATCGGAAGAACTTATATTCATATTTCTCCCACTTTACGTATTGATTATATTTTGCCTGACAAATCTTTTAAAGTTTTGCAATGCTCAAAAATAGTATCTCCATTTTCCGATCACCATGCGGTGTTGGCCGACCTTCAGCTACAGGACCCAAAGCGATAAATGTTTATATTTGGGCGAAGGCATGAGCAACTTAAAAGTTTATAATTCTTACAGCAGGCAAAAAGAGGAATTTGTGCCGTTAACCCCGCATCATGTTGGAATGTATGTATGCGGACCTACGGTTAGCGGGGAAAGCCACCTGGGTCATGCCCGGGGTTTTATCACCTTTGATGTGATCTTCAGATATCTTTTATACCTGGGTTATAAAGTTCGGTATGTCAGGAATATCACTGATGCTGGCCATTTTGAAGAAGAAGGAAGAGCAGCGGAAGACAAGATCTCCAAAAAAGCAGTGATCGAGAAAATGGAGCCCATGGAACTGGTGCAGAAATACAGCAATCTCTTTCATTGGGCTATGCACCAGTTCAATAATTTAGATCCAAGTATTGAGCCTACTGCCACAGGACATATCGTGGAACAGATTGAAATGATTAAACAGATCATTGCTGCGGGATATGCCTATGTGGTGAATGGTTCCGTTTATTTTGATGTAAAAAAATATGCTGGAAAATATCCTTATGGGAAACTCAGCGGCCGAAAGCTGGATGAATTGCTGGAAACAACGCGGGATCTCGAAAGCCAGGAAGAAAAACGCAACCGTCAGGATTTTGCTTTGTGGAAGGTTGCACCACCAGACCATATCATGCGCTGGACCAGCCCCTGGGGAGAGGGATTCCCCGGTTGGCATATTGAATGCTCTGCGATGAGCACAAAATATCTCGGACCTGAATTTGATATTCATGGAGGCGGGATGGACCTGATGTTTCCGCACCATGAAAGTGAAATTGCCCAAAGCACTATTTGTAATCACCATGTGCCTGCCAGATATTGGTTGCACAACAATATGATTACCATCAATGGCAAAAAAATGGGTAAGAGTTATAATAATGTGATCCGGCTTACAGATATGTTTTCCGGTAACAGTCCCTTGCTTACCCAGGCCTACCACCCGATGACCATCCGGTTTTTCATTTTGCAAACCCATTACCGTAGTACACTTGATTTTGGTAATGAGGCTTTGCAGGCCGCGGAAAAAGGGCTCCGGCGCTTATGGGATTCTTACCAGGAACTCCGGAAGATGACCAGTGATCCCCGAAAAGAAATTAATGCCCAGCTCGAAACCCAGTTCAATTCTTTATGCCGGGAATTTGATGATTTCATGAACGATGATTTCAATACAGCCAAGGTTCTGGCCAATATGTTTAACCTCGTCAACCATATCAATTCTTTTCGGAGCGGTGACCTGGAAAAGACAACCCTTTCCCCCGAAACCTTGTCTTATGTTAAGAACCAGTTCAAAAACTTTCTGGAAGACGTAATGGGGCTGAAGGATGAAAATGGGCAGGAATCCGAACGTCTTCAGGGGATCATGGACCTGGTTATCGATATCCGGAAGGACGCCAGGTCTAAAAAGGACTACCAGACCTCGGACAGGATCCGGAAGCAGTTGCTGGAGATCGGGATCCTCCTCAAAGACGAAAAAGACGGGCGGGTGAGCTTTACACTGGAATAAAAATTATCTTATCAGCATACCGAAATTCCTTTTTTTACGTATAGCAGGCAGGGACACTTAAAAGAGGCCCAATAAACTGAAACAGTATAGCGTATGAGCACATTTTCCGGCAACAGGTATATCTTATTTCTACTGATCGCAGCTGGAATTTTCTCCGGGTGGGCATGCAATAAAAACTCGGCAAAAAGCGTAGATTTTAAAACGTCCACCATTTCCTATATCCTGGCCAATGGCAGCAATACAACACTTTTTGAATCTGCCGTTAAACAGGCAGGATTGGATTCTACATTTAGCGGGGCAGGACCATTTACCGTTTTTGTCCCCACAAATGATGCGTTGAACCAGGCCGGCATCACCCAGAGCGTGATTAATAGCACGAATCCTGTCGCCTCAAAGAACTTTGTGCTCTATCATACTATCGCGGGTGTGGCCATGACCTCCTCTTCCCTTATCGGGACAAAGGAACTGAAAGTGGTGATGGCCAATGGAGATTCTGTTTTTATCACAGGAGATTCCAATGCGATATGGGTAAACGGTGTCCCCGTGATCGCGGTGGATCTGATTGCAGCCAATGGCGTGCTGCACGCCTTACAGGGCATACTAATACCTCCGGCAAATAACTTACTGCAACTGATAAATGCAGATACATCCCTTAGCTTTCTTTCCAATGCACTCCAGCTGGCGACGGCTGTACCCGATAGTTTAACTAAGGATCTTAGTTCCGGCGGACCTTATACTTTTTTTGCTCCTGATAACGATGCCTTCAGAAAACTAGGATATAATTCACCGCAGGACCTGAATACGGTAAATCCTGATTCCTTAAGGTTATTTATCGCGTCGAACCTGGTTCCCCAGCGTTTATTTACCTATGATATTTCCGACAGCAGCACCCTGCTGACCGTAAACGACAGTACCCTTTATTTTAATTTAACCGGCATCTCGGCCCAGGTTCAATTAAAAGGCCATGGTTATTTCTCTAATGTAGTTTCAGCAAATCAAATGGCAATCAATGGCGTATTGTTTAAGGTGGATGAAATATTGGTTTACTAATTGACTTAAATTACGGGCATGCAATCAGCAGCATTTCCCTATGTTTCCCATCTGTCGAAAGACAAAAAACTAGCTAAATTACTTGAGCAACAGGAATCCGTTA
>PLEB01000175.1 GCA_003136915.1 Chitinophagaceae bacterium | reverse complement strand
ATGGACATCATGATGCCGGAAATGGATGGCTACGAAACAACACAGAAAATCAGAAGGGAGCACAAAAACAATAACCTGCCTATTATAGCCGTAACAGCCAAAGCCATGAAAGGTGACCGGGAGAAATGCATCGAAGCAGGCGCATCTGATTATATTACAAAACCAGTTAAGATAGACCAATTACTCTCATTGATGCGCGTTTGGTTATATAAATAACAGATCATGAATCCAGCAGGCAGTGAAAACGGCACGTTTCGGGTCAATACGCCCATCAAAATACTGGCGGTGGACGACCGGGAGGATAATTTATTATCTATTGAAACGATCCTGGAAAAAGAGGGTTTTACTGTCGTTAAAGCAAATTCCGGGAGAGCAGCTCTAAAACTTCTCCTGAAAGAACATGATTTTTCGCTGATCTTAATGGATGTGCAGATGCCGCATATGAATGGTCTTGAAACGGCAACCCTCATTTATGAAAGGGATAAATTAAAACATATTCCTATTATTTTCATAACGGCATACCAGTATGGGGAAGATCTTATATTCAAAGGCTATAAAATGGGCGGAGTGGACTATATCCATAAACCGGTGGACCCCGCCCTGCTCCGTTTTAAAGTGGGTGTTTTTGTGGAATTATACCGGAAAACAAATGAACTGGTCCAACAGGAAGAAAAACTAAAGGCCATCAACAAGTCGCTGGAAATTGAAATCATGGAACGCCGCATTTCCGAACAGCGTATTCATTTGCTCAATGAACAATTACTAGAAAACAACTCAGAGCTAAAATCAACCAATGAAGAGCTCGACCGTTTTGCATTTGTTGCATCCCATGATCTTCAGGAACCCCTGCGAAAGATATTGCTCTTCAATGACATGATTTCCCAAAAATTAGGGAATACGGTGGATGCATCCATTGCAGATTACCTGCAACGTTCTGTCAAAGCCACAGGCAGGATGCAAATGCTGATCAACGACCTTTTGAAATATTCCAGGAATACCCATACAGATGAGGATTTCATTCGGACCAACCTGAATGATTTATTGAACGATGTTTTATCGGATTTAGAAATGGAGATCAAAAGAGTCGAAGCGGAGATTACCGTTAAGCCGCTGCCTGCCCTGGCTGTACTGCCGACGCAGATCAGACAGTTATTTCAAAACCTGATCAGCAACTCCATCAAGTTTTCCCGCAAAGATGAACGTCCACATATTGAAGTTTTCTGCGATGAAATTCTGAGCAACCCTGCCTCCGGATTCAAAAACGGATCATCAGGTTCAATTCACAGAATAAGCGTCAGGGATAACGGGATAGGGTTTGATGAAAAATATAAAGAGGAAATTTTTGTTGTATTTAAGCGCCTGCACAGTTATCATAATATTGAGGGGACCGGCATCGGACTGTCGATCTGCAAAAAAATTGTTGAAAGGCATAATGGAACACTCACGGCACAAAGTTCCCCCGGAAAAGGTTCCACTTTCATCGTCAGCCTCCCGGATTTGGATCCACAATAAAAAAGCGTGAAGCCGGGTACTTCAATTAAATATAATTATACGATATTGCAGGATGCCATTAAACCCCGAAATACTCTCCCAGCGGATTGCAGAATTGACAAAAGCACTGCAACGGCAAATAGACCGGGCCGGTCAAACCGGTTATGATCCAGCACTAACCGAGTTGCTAAAAAAAGATCTGGATTGGCTCCCGAACCAGCAGGAAACCGAACCGCCTCTTCCTTCGCGGGAATAATTACCGATCAATTCAACATGGCCTGCTGGCCTCTTTATTCCGGTAGTAGTGTATCGTATCAGAAAAATAAGTTTCCGAATTAAAGAGAATCTTGTCCTTCAAAGCCGGTGAAGGGGAGCCATCCTTTATTTCGAGTTCATTATTCGTAATTACCCTGCACTCGTCCCATATTCCGGAGTCAATCCATGTTTGTAGCAATCTTGAGCCACCTTCCACCAATACGCTGAGCAGATTCATGGAATACAATGCAGACATGATAGCCGGAATGAGCGGTTTTTCCGGATCAATTTTTTTATATTGAAGATTTCCCGAAGAGCTTTCCTGTTTGGTATTGACTATCACGGTTGGAACGGATCCATCAAAAAGATGTAAGGAACCGGGAAGCCGGAGATTTTTATCGAGGACTATCCTTACCGGATTTTTTCCTGTCCATAATCGGTTAGTGAGTAAAGGATCATCGAGCATTGCCGTTTGTGTACCCACGAGCACGGCCGCCTCTTCGCTTCTCCATTTATGTACCTGGCGATTGGAATATGCATTGGAAATATAAGACCGCTCACCCAGCCCGCCGGCCATTTTATGGTTTGCTGACTCAGCCCATTTCAGGATAACAAAGGGTCGCCGGAGTTGATGAAAAGTAAAGAACCTGCGATTGGTTTCAATTGCCTCCCACTCCATCATTGGAAAAATAAGTTCAACCTGATTTGCCAATAATTTATTCATGCCTTTTCCATCCACTTCCGGAAAAGGATCGCGACAAGCCACAACAACCTGCTGGATCTTTTCTTGGATGATCAGGTCCGCACAGGGAGGGGTTTTCCCATGATGAGCGCAAGGTTCCAGGGAAACATAAAGGGTGGACTCCGGGATCAGCGATTTATCTGCCGCCTTTACCGAATGAATGCAACTGACTTCAGCATGTGGGCCCCCAAAATACTCATGATAGCCCTCACCAATAATCCTTTGACCGTGAACAAGCACCGCACCTACCATTGGATTGGGTGCCGTGTTTCCAGAAGCGATCATTGCCAGCTGAAGACACCTTCGCATAAAAGTTTCCTGCAAAACATCAGCAGGCTTTTCGGCCATGGTTGTGGAATCGGGAAGCATGCCCGCAATTTAATTCATTGTATGTTTGCCACCATGACTATTGATGAAGCAAACCGGCAATTAATCTCCACGCTCGTCAACATCTACGACGATCGCGAAGCGGCATCTATTAGTTCTTTGGTAATGGAAAAGATCACGGGAATGTCCGGAAGTGCGCGACTGATCCACAAGCAAGATGCATTTGAGACTTCACAGTCGGATCTGTTTCAACATTGGCTTGCTGAACTTTCGGAACACAGACCATTGCAATATGTGCTGGGCGAGGCATGGTTTGCGGGGCTTAGGTTTTATGTGGATGAAAACGTGCTAATTCCCCGTCCTGAAACCGAGGAGCTGGTGGAATGGGCCCTGGCAGATTTGCAATCCGAGGCTTCGCAGGGTTTAATGGTCCTGGATATTGGAGCAGGAAGTGGTTGTATTTCTGTCAGCATGGCGAAGAAAAGGAAAGAATTGCAGATCATGGCCTGCGATATTAGTCTGGATGCACTGGCCGTTGCCCGGAAAAATGCAGTGGCCAATGATGTAGAAATCGGATTTTTTTCATTTGATATCAGGGATATTTCCTCCTGGGAAAAAATACCCGGGTTTAACCTCATCATCAGCAATCCGCCATATATTCCGGAAAACCAGAAAGCTGCACTGGATAAGCACGTAAAACTTTTCGAACCCGAACTGGCTCTTTTTGTTCCTGATGCGGATCCAATCCTCTTTTATAAATTGATTGGCCAGTTTAGCCGGCAAAAATTACTTTCCGGCGGAAGACTCTTTCTGGAATTACACCATGATTTCGCCGCAGATGTGGTGAATTGGTACCGGGAAAATGGATTTGCCACAGAGCTCCGTAAGGACTTCTCTGGGAAAAACAGGATGCTCAGGGTACATTTATAATAATATTCTAACAAGGTTCATTTGTCCAATCCCTTTACTTTTGCACAGTTTTTGAATTTATGAGACCAATTTGGATGATAACAGCGCTGGTTTTATGCTTTTTTTCCCCGGATCTGTATGCTCAGACCGGAGATGCCCTGTTGAAGGATTCAGGTTGGAGCTTTCATTTTCAGTTTACAGGTATCCTCCAGTACCATCCACCATTTCATGCTCCGTACAGCGGAACCAACAGCCTTCAGCCGGATGCTGAGAAGGCATATTCCGTCACTAGCACGGCTTATATAGGAAGAAAATTGTGGAATGGAGCTGCTCTCTATTTCGATCCCGAAATGACAGGTGGCGAAGGGCTAAGCACAACGAGGGGAATTGCGGGTTTTCCAAACGGAGAGACTTTCCGCATTGGGGATGCCAAGCCCGTAGTGTATGTAGCCAGGATTTTCTTCCGGCAAGACATCAACCTGGATAAGGGACATATGGATAACCGGGAAGATGGGATGAATCAGGTAAAAGACCAGGTCTCCAATTCTCGCATATCCATCAACGTGGGTAAATTCGGCATGTCGGACTATTTTGATCAGAATGCAGTGAGCCATGATCCCCGGTCAGATTTTATGAACTGGGCTCTGATGAATAACGGGGCCTATGATTATGCGGCCAACACGCGCGGGTATACCTACGGATTGGTCATTGAATATTACCGGCCGGGTTGGGCGCTTAGGGCAGGCACCGCCCTTCTTCCTACCTATTCCAACGGACCCACACTGAATTTTAATTATGCCAAAACAAATGAAGAAACGATTGAACTGCAAAAAAACTATAGCATTCAGCAGCATCCGGGTTCGGCGCGTCTTCTTTTTTATTACAATACTTCAAAGGCGCCTGCATACAGGACGGCGATCAATGATTTTCTGAATGGCACCGATACTACACTGGATGCAATCTATGGTAAGGCCTACGGCGGGAAAAAGTTTGGTCTGGGCTTAAATGCCGATCAGGCATTCAGCGATCGTTTGAAAGCTTTTTTCCGCGCCGGCTGGAACGATGGGAAAACAGCCACTTGGGCATTTGCAGAGATTGACAACACCGCAAGTGCCGGTCTCCGCTATTATGGCATCGGAAGAAACAGAACATCGGATAATATTGCCATTTCGATTCTTTCTAACGGAATTTCGAAGGATCACCGGGATTTCCTGAATATAGGAGGTTATGGATTCATGATCGGGGACGGCAAATTACCAAATTATAAAAGGGAAAATATTACTGAGATTTTTTATCAGGTTAAGCTTTTAGAAACAGTATATGCCACGGCCGACTACCAATTTGTTTTACATCCTGCGTATAATGCCGACCGTGGCCCCGTGCATGTCATTTCCGCCCGGGTGCACGTATATTTCTAAAGATTTCCTTTCTTCATTTCATTCACGGCGTAATTACAAGCTCTTGCAGTAAGCGCCATATAAGTAAGTGAGGGGTTTTGCCAGGCGGAGGAGGTCATGCAACTCCCATCGGTAACGAATAAATTTTTCACGGCATGCACCTGGTTAAAACCATTGAGTACTGAACTGGCAGGATCCCTGCCCATGCGCATGGTGCCCATTTCGTGCACGGCAGTTCCTCCCGGCTGATCATAATTAAATCCCTGAATATCGTGAAAGCCTGCTTTTTCCAGCATCTCCACCGAGGTTTGCTCAATATCTTTTCTCATGGCGCCCTCGTTGTCTCCGTATTTGAATTGAATGTGAACGATGGGCAGCCCCCAGGCATCTTTTTGAGAACTGTCCAAACTGATCCCGT
>PLEB01000119.1 GCA_003136915.1 Chitinophagaceae bacterium | reverse complement strand
TTGCCGTGGTCTTAGCGAGATAATCCAGCCGCAAACCCCAGAATCCTCTTTGCTGGGTGCCATAACTGGCATTGTTTTCAAACTGCACGTTCACAGGCACATTGGAGTTGAGGATCGCCTGGTTGATCACTTTCACAGTACCGTTATTGTAATCCACAACATAGTCGATATTTTCTCTCAGGGTTTGACCTCCGGCTGTAACCACAACCGATCCCGGCGGCACATTGAATGCGCCCAGAGAAACATCTGAGCTCGCCTGTCCTTTTGCCACCCCGCTGAGATAATACCGGTCAACATTCGAAAATGTTTGAGCTACTGCCTTGATCGTATCATAGAGCTGGGAAAAAATATAGTTCGCTTTTATGCTCTGCGAATTCTTGAAGGCAATGGAATCCAGGTCGTGGCCGAATGGTTCAAGAAGCGGGAAAATAATTCTGGCCTGGGCCGATACAATGGTAAATCCCTCGAGATAATCGAATATCCCATCAGGCTGCGGATCATTATGTGCATTCAACCGGTCGAGGTTCAGCACGGTGAGCAAAGGAACGCCCGACTTGTCTCCTGCAGGCAGATATCTTTTTGTTCCCTTGCTTGGATCTTCATACAATATATTCATTTGGAAACCGGCTGCCTGAATATTGGTAAGATAAGAGCCCGTTCCGGTCTTCAGCGTATACACATTCTTCATCATCAGGTTCCAGATCGGCAGGTTGGTTCTTTGGGAAGTAGCTTTCAGCAGCTTGAGATAAATTACTTTTTGGGCGCCCGGATTAAATCCCTGCGTTGTATCGGGTGGCACGTCCTGTGAAAATTCACCTACCTGGTATATCGTGCCGTTATAACTGTACTGATAGGCCACAGCCAACACATCGTCGGGCTGCAATACCTGGTTGAGGGAAATAAAGCCGACCTGCGCATTATATGTATAATCCGTGACATTGAGTTTACGGGCATAGACCTGTTCATAATCCTGAACCTGGGTAAGACCGACAGAAGTCAGTTTTCCGATCACCGACGTAGAGTTTCTGCTGGAAGGATCATTGATGATCCTGCGGTACAGATCATTGGCATCGTTGAAAGGATAGGGCAGGCCCGTTTGCGGATGCACATTTGGATTAAATGGGCCGGCTTCTCCAAGGTCCATTAAACCAACTACCTGGCGGGCCTGGGTAGTGGCCCCGTTGCGGTTGGTGACCCATACTTCCATTCTCAGTATCTGGACCTGCGAAGTGACAATGGGCAGGTTAGACATGGCCTTATTGTAATTATTCCGAAAGTATTGGGCAAGCAGGAAGTGCTTGTTTTCATCATAGTCATCAGCCTTGAACTGATAAGTAGTGGTAGCGGCTCCNNTTCGTAGTGAAAGAAGTATTACCGGCTTCAATTTTCTTAACGATATCGTCCGGGCCTCCCGTGTATTCCAGCTTCAGCTGATTCATCCAGTCGAATGAAGCCTGGGTATTGTACGTAATAGGCAATTTCAGCTTGCTGCCGATATTGCCCAGCACATTCACATTGGCATCCATGTTAAAATCGAGTCCTCCCGTACGCCGCGCGTTTTCAGGAAGTGTAGGATTCTGCACGTTCTGCCCCTGGTAGCCGGCCAGAATATCCACATTTCCCTGCGGTCTGATATCTATATTGCCATTGCCGAAAAGACGGTTGAAAAGATTATCATTCAGTGCGAGCTTGGGCTTATCCAACCGATGATTGAGTTCGCTCAGCATATCGGCCCGCAGCCGGAAATACTGATCTTCATTTTGCTGGCCGGTCAGCTGCAGGTATTCGTCGTAGGTCAGGTAGGTAGGCTCGCGGTAATACTTATTGCCAATTTTTTCAATGATGAAATACTGGTGGGTTTTCGGGTCATAATCGATAGAATCATGCAGATTGGGCGGATTCTTCAGATCAAAAGGATTTGTATTGGGATAGTTTAAGGGATCTCCCCAGCGGTCGTGGATGGGAAAATGCAGGCTATCGTGAAAGTTTGGGCGTAGTGTGGTATCTCGGGAAGACTGGGCATGCACTGAAGCCGGAGCCATGAAGGCAACAGTAACGGCCACAACCCATGCCGTCGTAGTGATAATCTGAAGCAGATGCCTGGTCAAACTTTCCTCTAGAATTGGTTAGGTATAGATTCCCGACGATAGGCTATAGGATTTTTAGAACTTGCTTTATGATATCTTCCGCTTTTTGTGGAACCGCGGTGTTTAGAGCCAGTTTCTTTATGGCTTGTTCCGCTACCGGCCGGGCTATGCCCAGGGACACCAGAGCATTCAACGCATCCTGCTCCAAGGTATTGTTTATCAATGGGGAAATATTTGATCCGGGGAGTTTTTTACCTACTTTATCACGTAATTCGAGCACGATCCTTTCCGCTGATTTTCTACCGATGCCTTTGATGGTTTCCAGCAGCTTTATTTCACCCAGGACAATCGCACGCGCCAATTCGTCAGGCTTCATGGAGGAAAGCATCATCCTTGCTGTGGAAGCCCCAATTCCGGAAACACTCAGGAGTTGAATAAACATCTCTTTCTCGTAAACCTCAAAAAAACCGTAAAGGATTTCATCGTCCTCACGCACCTGGTGATAAATATGAAGCAGGCCTTTGTCGAGGTGCTTCATTTGTGAAAAGGTATGCAGACTGATCTGCACTTCATATCCGACACCATGCACATCCACATGCAGCATCGCGGGCGTTTTCAAAACAAAATCCCCTCGGAGAAAAGTGATCATGACCGCGAAAATAGTATTTTTAAGCGGCGCAAATATTTTATAAAAACACACGATCTTTGCCGGATGACCCAAAAGATCACCGCCGCCATCACAGCTGTAGGCGGCTATGTACCGGAAGACCTCCTCACGAACGCCGATCTTGAAAAACTAGTTGATACAAACGATGAATGGATACGCACCCGCACCGGAATTTCTGAAAGAAGGATTCAGAAGGGCATAGATCAAGCCACATCGGACCTCTGCGTTCCGGCCATTCTGGAGCTTTGTAAAAAACGGGGAATAGATCCGGCTGAAATTGATTGCATTGTCGTCGGAACCGTTACACCCGATATGCTTTTCCCTTCCACTGCCAACCTTATTTGCGAAAAAGTGGGCGCTGTAAATGCCTGGGGTTTTGACCTGCTTGCTGCCTGCTGCGGCTTTCTCTATAGTCTTACCACTGGCGCCGCCCTGATTGAGAGCGGACGATATAAAAAGGTGGTCGTGGTCGGCGCCGATAAAATGAGCTCAATCGTTGATTACAGCGACCGGAGCACCTGCATTCTTTTTGGAGATGGAGCAGGCGCTGTACTGCTTGAACCTACTAAGAATGGATTTGGTGTACTGGACAGCATATTGAAAAGCGACGGATCCGGAAAAATTCATTTGCACATGAAAGCAGGCGGTTCCTTAAGACCGCCGAGCTATGAAACAGTAGCAAATAAAGAGCATTTTATATACCAGGAAGGACAGCCTGTTTACAAATTTGCAGTAACGCGTATGGCGGACGTGAGCGAAGAGCTTTTGAAAAGAAATAATCTTACGGGAGAAGACATTGCATTTCTGGTACCCCATCAGGCGAATAAGCGTATCATTGATGCAACGGCAAACCGGATGGGATTATCTGAAGATAAAGTGATGATCAATATCCAGCATCTCGGGAACACTACGGCTGCAACCATTCCCCTATGTCTTTGGCAATGGGAGGACAGGCTGAAATCCGGCGACCTCCTTGTGCTGGCAGCTTTCGGCGGAGGATTCACCTGGGGAGCAACCCTGGTAAAATGGGGAAACTGAGAACTGCTGCTTTCAAAGCAGCACGAAAAAAATAAATTGTGCGTACTAAATCTGACGGAACCATTCAACCGGAAAAAAATAATTCTCATCGGACGAAAATCACGATAAGAAGAGCCGTTGCCTCAGACTGTCCGCACATGATGGACCTGATCCGGGAACTTGCTTTTTTCGAAAAGGCACCCAATGCAGTCACCGTAACGCTTAAGCATTTTACGGAAAGCGGCTTTGGAGAAAATCCGGTATGGCAGGCATTTGTGGCCACTATTTCAACGGCGGGAAAAAAGGAAGAAAAACTGGTCGGGTTGAGTCTTTATTATATCCGCTATTCAACCTGGAAGGGTCAGCGTTTATACCTCGAAGACCTGATCGTTACACAGCAGGCGCGGGGAAAGGGTATCGGTAAAATGCTGTTTGAACGCACGCTTCAGGAAGCAAAGGATCAGCACTTAAACGGAATGACCTGGCAGGTGCTCGACTGGAACGAGTCAGCCATTTTATTTTATCAGAAATATGGAGCGAGTGTCGAAAGCGGATGGCTCAACTGTAACCTGGTTCTCCCTTAATCCACACCTGAAGTAGTAACCGATTTATCTATCTTATTTATGAGGCCCTGCAGCACTTTGCCGGGCCCGATCTCCGTAAAATTTGATGCATTGTCCGCAATCATCGCGAGAACGGATTGGGTCCAGCGGACAGGCCCGGTCAGTTGGTCAATCAGGTTTTTCTTGATTTCTTCTTTATCCATAACGGCCCGGGCCACGACATTCTGGTAAACGGCACAGGTTGGGTTGTAAAAAGTTGTTTTTTCAATGGCAGCCTCCAATTCCTCCCGGGCGGATTCCATCAGTGGAGAGTGAAATGCACCACCTACCGGGATCAAAACAGCACGGCGCGCTCCCGCCGCTTTCAGTTTTTCGCAGCCGATCTCTACACCCTTCAGCGAGCCGCTAATGACCACCTGGCCCGGACAATTATAATTTGCAGCGACCAGCACTTCGCCGGTTTCCTTTTGCAATTCAAGACAAATGCCTTCAACAACAGCATCTTCCAATCCCAGCACAGCTGCCATGGTCCCCGGATTTGAGGAACAGGCTTTTTCCATATCGGCCGACCGGATGATAACAAGTTGCAATCCATCTTCAAAAGATAAAACACCGTTGGCCACGAGGGCCGAGAATTCGCCGAGCGAATGACCCGCTACCATTTCCGGCTTGGCGCCATCCACGCTCTTATAAGCGATTACGGAATGAAGAAAAACTGCAGGCTGGGTCACGTTGGTACGCTTCAGGTCTGCTTCGGAACCATTGAACATGATGTCCGAAAGCCGGAATCCCAGAATTTCGTTCCCCTGTTCAAAAAGTCTTTTTGCAAAAGCGCTTTGATCATAATGATTCTTTCCCATTCCCGGATATTGAGAACCCTGGCCAGGAAAAACATAAGCTTGCTTCATAATCTGAACTGGAGGTTAAAAAACAAATTTGCCACAAAGCGCCGATTCAGCAAAGAAAATCTTGAGTGAACGCAGAACGTTTCGCGTTCGGCTTTCAGCGTGTCAATCCAGATCGGCAGAAATGAGCTTGATAAATTCACTGCGTGTTTCATTTTTTTGAAACTCCCCGTAAAAAGCGGAAGTGGTGGTCACGGAATTCTGTTTTTGCACGCCCCGCATCATCATGCAAAGATGCGAAGCTTCAATCACAACTGCGGCACCCAATGGTTCCAGGGTATCGCGGATGGCATCCAGGATCTCTGTTGTCAGGCGTTCCTGCACCTGCAGGCGTCGCGCAAAAACATCTACTGTGCGGGCAATTTTGCTCAGTCCCGTGATCCATCCATTCGGTATATATGCAATATGCGCTTTTCCGAAGAAAGGAAGCATATGATGTTCACATAAACTATATACTTCTATATCTTTTACAATGATCATTTCACTTACGTTTTCGTGAAATTTGGCCGAGTTAAGAATGGCACGGGCATCCAGGGCATATCCCTGGGTCATGAACTGCATGGCCTTGGCAACTCTTTCCGGTGTTTTCAGGAGTCCTTCCCGGGCCGGATTCTCACCAAGCAGGCCCAGCGCGTTTTTGTAATGGGCCATAAGGTCGGAAGTAACTAAATCGTCGTATTGTTCTATTTTTTTATATCCCATTTTTTATGCTTGTATTTTCTAATACGTTCTTTTCCTGTTATTGGGTGATGGTGCTATTAGTTATGGGTTATGAGTTATG
>PLEB01000429.1 GCA_003136915.1 Chitinophagaceae bacterium | reverse complement strand
GTGCCCTGCATGGTTTGTACCGCTCCCTTATGTTAAACATGGTCAAAGGCGTATCTGATGGTTATAAAAAACAATTGGAACTGATCGGTGTTGGCTTTAAAGCTTCGAACCAGGGAAACCTGCTTGACCTTGCACTTGGTTTTTCGCATAATATCATTTTCGAAGTTCCGAAGGAATTAAAAGTGGCCACTGCCCAGGAAAAAGGAGAAAATCCCAAGATAATGCTGGAGGGAAGCGACAAGCAATTGATCGGGCAGGTCGCGGCGAAAATCCGGGGTCTCAGGAAGCCGGAACCTTATAAAGGAAAAGGTGTTCGCTATGTGGGTGAAGTGGTTCGTAAGAAAGCAGGTAAGGCGGCAGGGAAGTAATTTTCACATTATCAAATTGAATCAATGGAAACGCTTTTAAAAAGACAAAAAATAAGATACCGTATCCGGAAGAAGGTTTCCGGCAGAGCGGATACGCCCCGGTTATCTGTTTTCAGGAGCAACAATGAGATCTATGTCCAGCTGATCGATGATATTACTGGCAAGACGCTGGCAGCTGCTTCTTCCCGCGAAAAAGATATTGTAGCTCAGAAAGTGACAAAAACAGAGAAAAGTAAGCTTGTAGGCGCGTCTATTGCTCGCAAGGCAAAGGAGCTGGGCATTGAGCATGTGGTTTTTGACCGGGGCGGAAATTTGTATCACGGCAGGGTAAAAGCTGTGGCGGAGTCTGCGCGCGAAGGTGGATTGCAATTTTGAACAATAAAAGTTTATTCGTAAATATTTATCATGGCATCAACTCATGTAGTTTCTAAGATCAAGGCCGGTGACCTGGAATTAAAAGAAAAAGTAGTTTCCATAAACCGCGTCGTGAAGACCACCAAGGGCGGCAGGGCTTTTAGTTTTTCAGCGCTGGTTGTTGTTGGTAATCAAGCCGGCATAGTCGGCCACGGTCTGGGTAAGGCCAAGGAAGTGCAGGAGGCTATTACCAAAGGGATTGAGGATGCAAAGAAAAATCTCATCCGTGTTCCTGTAATGCATGGAACCATTCCTCACGATCAAATCGCGAAGGAAGGTGCGGCCAAGGTATTGATAAAGCCTGCAGCACATGGAACAGGCGTTATCGCCGGGGGAAGTATGCGTGCTGTATTGGAGAGTGCGGGAATCACAGACGTCCTGGCTAAATCCCTGGGCTCTGCAAATCCACACAATGTGGTTAAAGCAACTTTCAAGGCCCTCAACTTACTCAGGGAACCGATCCAGGTTTCAAGAACGAGAAATCTATCGCTGAAGAAAGTGTTCAATGGGTAATCAGGATAAAGCCAAATTTACCCGTGAACTATTGAACGTGTTATGATAATAGTTCGCATGACCGGAAAAATAAAAATGAGCAGATGACAAAAATCAGAATTACACAAATAAAAAGCGCTATCGACAGGCCGAAGCGTCAGAAGCTGACCCTCAAAGCGCTTGGGTTAAAAAAAATGAATAACCCAAGGGAAGTGGAAGCGACTCCCCAGATATTGGGAATGGTACGCACCGTGGATCATCTGGTGAAAGTGGAGGAGGTCGGATAATTTGAAGATTTGATAATGTGGTAATTTGAAAATTTAATTGCCATGTTATCCTGAATGAATTTTCAAATTTTCAAATTTTCAAATTTTCAAATTAACATGATGAACTTACATACGATCAGGCCGGCAAAAGGCGCAACACATAAGGAAAAAAGACTTGGACGTGGCGAGGCCTCCGGAAAAGGCGGAACTTCTACCAAAGGAAATAAAGGTGGACAAAGCCGTGCCGGTTATCAACGGAAAATGGCTCATGAAGGTGGTCAGATGCCTATCCAGCGCAGATTGCCTAAACGTGGTTTTAAGAATCCGGACCGGGTTGCTTATAAAGTATTTAACCTCACCCAGATTGAACAACTGGCTGAGAAATATGATATTAAGGAAGTTTCTCCCGAAATCCTCTATGCCAGCGGGCTCATTTCCAGGACGGCACTGATAAAGATCCTCGGAAATGGAGAATTGAAGACCGGGCTCTCATTCAAGGTAAATGCCGTAAGTGGTAAGGCCAGACTAGCTATCGAAGGCGCGGGTGGCACCGTAGAGATCATAAAATAGTTTTATGTAACTTGCATAGACGCTTACCGGCAGTCTCATATGGTATAAGCAGTTCTAAATAATTCCGAAAGCACGTGAAGAAACTTATTGATACATTAAAAAATATTTGGAGTATTGCTGAACTGAGGAGCAAGATCTTACTCACGCTGACACTCCTGCTGGTTTATCGTTTCGGTACTTTTATTGTCTTACCCGGGATAGATCCCAACAAACTGAGCAGCCTTAGTGGTGCAAAATCGGGCGCACTCGGATTGATTGACGCATTTTCCGGAGGTGCATTTTCCCAGGCCTCCATTCTTGCCCTTGGCATCATGCCATACATATCCGCTTCCATTTTCATGCAGTTGATGGGCATCCTCGTTCCTCAGATGCAGAAGATCCAGAAAGATGGTGAAAGCGGAAGAAATAAGATTAATCAGTGGACGCGCTACCTTACGGTAATCGTAACATTCGCCCAGGCTTATGCTTATGTTTCTTATTTGAGGACTATGGGAAGGGATGCGATAATCGACAGTTTCAGCGCCTATTTCTGGGTTACCACACCCATTCTGCTTACTGCCGGAACTTTGTTCGTCATGTGGCTTGGAGAAAAAATTACCGATAAAGGCTTGGGAAATGGAACTTCGATCATTATCATGATTGGTATCCTGGCGCGCTTTCCAAATTCATTGCGAAATGAATTTCTTGCCAGGTCGGCCATGGGAAGTGGGGGAATTCTGATTTTCGTGATCGAACTGGCGATACTCATTGCCGTAATACTGGGATTAATCGTATTGATCCAGGGTGTTCGTAAAGTACCCGTTAACTATGCCAAGCAAATTGTGGGCAACCGCCAATTTGGGGGAGCCAGACAATTCCTTCCGCTGAAGGTAAACGCAGCAGGTGTAATGCCGATCATTTTTGCGCAAGCCATTATGTTTCTTCCAACCCTGATTTCATATACCAGTTTTGAGAACAAGGAAGGAATTTCCAGGATATTTTCCGATCCGCGTGATTATATTCACATGACCTTCTATGCAATCGTGGTAATTGGTTTTACTTTTCTATATACCTCACTCATATTTAATCCAAAACAGGTTGCTGATGATCTCAAGCGCAATAATGGTTTTGTTCCCGGCGTAAAACCCGGACAGCCTACTGCCGATTTCATCGGTTCCGTTATGGATAAGATCACTTTGCCGGGAGCCATCCTTTTGGCAGTGGTAGGTATTCTTCCGGGTTTTGCACAAAGGGCGGGCGTAACCCAGGGCTTTGCCGCTTTCTACGGTGGTACTTCCCTGCTGATTATGGTTGCTGTAATCCTCGACACCCTGCAGCAAATTGAAACACAGCTGCTGATGCGTCAGTACGACGGACTGATGAAGTCGGGTAGGATACAGGGCCGGCAGTCTGTAACCAACGCCGTGATCTAGGATGATCTATTACAAAACTAAAGCGGAAATTGAACTGGCAAGGGAGAGCTGCTTGCTTGTAAGTCATACCCTCGCAGAAACGGCCAGGATTTTAAAGGCCGGAATTACTTCAAGCTTTCTCGATAAATTTATCGGCGATTATATCCGGGACCATGGAGCAGTTCCATCCTTCTTATATTATAATGGGTTTCCTTTCAATTCCTGCATCTCCGTAAATGATGTGGTCGTGCACGGATTTTCCAATGGGAATGAATTAAAAGAAGGGGATATCATCTCTATAGATATCGGCGTTTATAAAAACGGATTCCACGGCGATCATGCTTATACTTTTGCCATAGGTGATCCCGGAGTTGCGATAGCTCAGCTTATCCGCGTCACCAAAGAATCGCTCTACAAGGGAATTGAAAAAGCAGTAGCTGGTAACCGGATCGGAGATATTTCCTTTGCCATCCAGGAGCACACGGAAAAAAAATATGGTTATGGTGTGGTGAGGGAACTCGTGGGCCATGGACTGGGTAGAAAACTTCATGAAGAGCCCCAGGTGCCAAATTACGGACGGCGCGGATCAGGAATAAAACTGAAGGAAGGACTGATCCTGGCGATTGAACCCATGATCAACCTGGGAAGGCGGGAAGTATATACTGAGGATGATGGCTGGACGGTCAGAACCCAGGACCATAGCGTATCCGTACATTTCGAGCACGATGTGTGCGTGCAGAAAAATAAAGCAGATATTCTTTCCGATTACTCGGGTATCGAGGCTGCGGAAAGAAATAATCCCGCTCTTTTCAGTTCTCCGTGATCGCTTGCCGCGACACTATCCGCTCACGCCGAAATCCCTCAACGCATCATTCAAACTAGTCTTCAGGTCAGTAGATGATTTTCTCTGACCAATGATCAATGCGCAGCCTACCTGGTATTCTCCCGCAGGAAATTTTTT
>PLEB01000062.1 GCA_003136915.1 Chitinophagaceae bacterium | reverse complement strand
CGACTAAAAACTCGACAGAAAATATAACTGATTGATCCTCAAGCGGAGAGGGCTCTACTTCGAGTCCCGTCCGGTCCGCCAAACTCGTTTAAATTGCTGTAAATCAATTAATTAAAGTGTTTTTTTTATTTCTGACAGAGATTTATATATCTAAGTCAGATTCTAACGGTCATAGGTAGTTGCACGTTACTAATACGATCACTTCAAACCCCCTCCTGTCCTAGCTTTCAATACCTCATACATTCAATTACATTCCGATTTTACACTGGTCACAATTCAGAATCGAATTTTAATGGAGAGACTTCCTCGACTAAAAATTCGAAAATGGAACCCTTAGCCGGTAGCTATTTCTCATGGTTGATCGGCATTTTATAGACATATTGTTTACTTACCCAAATAATTAAGAACTGGTTTATTAAAAAGTTCCATCACTGGTTGTAAGGTTTCCTAGTCCTTATTTTTTAGATGCGCCGTATTACCAAGTGATTCCATTTTTGTAAATTATTACATAAATGGAATTAATCTCCATAAATTACCTATCTTTACAAAAATGGAATAGCTATGATATCTCGTATGATATTGCCGCACGCAAAACTGTCGCTCAAGCAATTTAGGGCTTTATGCATCACAGGACCAAGGCAAAGCGGCAAAACAACATTAAGCAAACAACTCTTCAAGGGCAAACCATACGTCAATTTTGAAAACCCATCTGTTCAATACGAGGCAGAAGTAGATCCTGTATTATTCTTAACAAAATATAAAGGTGGTGCAGTATTTGATGAAGTCCAAAGAGTGCCGAATATTTTCCGTTATCTACAAGAAATTTTAGATCGGAACAAGAAAAGAGGCCAGTTTATTTTGACAGGTTCGAATAATTTTTTGTTACAGGAACAAATATCCCAAAGCCTGGCAGGCAGGGCAGGCTATTTAACCCTACTGCCATTTAGCCTTGCGGAACTGTTACAAGCAAGGACTGCTGTTAAAGATGTGAACCAACTTATTCTTACTGGCGGCTACCCAGAAATATGGGCTCAACATTTAAATCCGGGCATGTGGCTCAATAGTTATATACAAACTTATGTGCAAAGGGATGTGCGGTTGCTACGAAATATTACCAACCTTGGAGCTTTTAACCGTTTCATTTATTTATGCGCAAATTATGCAGGACAAATTTTAAATCGTGACGAGTTATCAAAACAAACAGGGGTAGATACTAAAACTATTTTAGCATGGTTAGGTTTATTAGAAAACAGCTATATCATTTACCTGCTGCAGCCTTGGCACAATAATATGAACAAGAGAATTGTAAAAAGCCCGTAGCTTTATTTTTATGATACGGGATTACTTTGCAATTTGCTAGGCATAAAAAGCAATGTCGCCTTGAATAGACACAGTGCGTATGGGAGTATTTTTGAAAACTGGGTGATTACCGAAATCAAAAAGAACAACCTAAATATCGGATTAAACGATGGTATGTATTATTTCAGGGACAATGTAGGGAACGAAGTTGATTTAATTACAGAAAGAGACGAAAACCCGCTTGCGATAGAAATAAAATCCGCCTCGAAGTTCGACAATGGAATGTTGCGGGGCTTGCATTTTTGGAGAAAAAATCAGCCAAAAGGCAACTCCATATTATTGTATGGCGGAAGTACCGCTCAAACATTAAGCGATACATTGAGTATAGCACCATGGACCGAAGTGACAAATATTTGATCCAGAGGCTCCCTCTAAAGAACATAATGCATGAACTGTCCAAAAATCCGATTGTAGCTATGAGGTTCTTTAATTGAAAACCCACGATAAGGAGACCCAAAAATCTGAAATTGAAATGCTGCATTGTCCGATCAAGTCCTGCTCTTTTCAATCAATGCATATGCCTCGTCTTGAATCACTCACTGTATCAAAAGCGGACATTGGTTCTCCTCTGTAAGAAGTATGTCATTGATTATTAGATTCAAATAAAAATGGCATTCCTTTTGGCTAGAAAACCCCATGTTGCGCAATTATTTTCTAGTCGCTTGGAGAAACCTTACTAAACACAAGTTGAATGCTAGTATAAACGTTCTAGGCCTGTCGGTCGCTTTCGCTTGCAGTATACTTCTTTTTCTCATGGTGCACCGCGAATTTTCCTTCGATGGCTTTCATAAGCATGAATCGTCGCTTTTCGAATTGTACGTGTTCAGCCGTACCCCCGGTGGGGATGGAAAGAGCACTTCCATGGCCTACCCGGTAGTCTCGGCTCTAAAATCCGAAGTGCCTGCCATTAGCAAAGCCACGGGATTCATGTCGAGCGGCAGCATCATACGGTACAAAAACAAGGAATTGGATAAGGATCTCGCACTGGTAGACAATGATTTCTTTAGTATGTTTTCATTTCCCGTGCATTCGGGGCAAAAAGTAAACCCGCTGGCCGGTACAGGGGAAGTGGTGATCAGCAAGTCCACCGCGGATGCGGTATTCGGAAAGGAAGATCCGGTTGGCAAAATGGTGAAAGTGAAGGTAAGCGGAGCCTGGAATGATTTGGTCGTTTCTGCTGTCCTACGGGACGCC
>PLEB01000353.1 GCA_003136915.1 Chitinophagaceae bacterium | reverse complement strand
GTACGTCAATGCCGCGCGCAGCCACGTCGGTTGCAATCAGCAACTGCAAAGTTTTCTCCCTGAATTCACCCATCACCTTATCCCTTTGCTGTTGCGTAAGATCTCCATGCAGCGCGTCGATATTGTATCCTTCCCTGGTAAGTTTTTCCGCGATATGCTGGGCATCGGCCTTGGTGCGGGTAAAAATGAGCCCGTAAATACCGGGGTTAAAATCAATCAGGCGTTTCAACGCTTCATAACGGTGATGCGCATTCGTAATATAATACTGGTGGTCAACCATTTTATTGGCCGTATTCATCGTGCCAACAGTAATTTCCAGGGGCTCCTTCATATACTTCCGGCTCACCCGTTTGATTTCTGCCGGCATGGTAGCACTAAACAACCAGGTCGCATCTCGTTTCGGCGTATTCTTCAGTATGAATTCAATATCGTCCTGGAATCCCATATTCAGCATTTCATCAGCTTCATCCAGCACTACATATTTTATTTCCTCCAGATTAATGGCTTTCCTTTCGATCAGGTCGATCAGCCTGCCGGGTGTCGCTACNNTATTTCTTCGAGGTTGATGGCCTTGCGTTCGATCAGGTCGATCAGCCGTCCGGGTGTGGCAACCACAATCTGAACTCCACGGCGAAGATCCCTTATCTGCATCCCGATGGATGACCCTCCATAAACAGCCAGCACCTGAACGCCAGGCATGAATTTCTTAAAAAGCTCTATCTCACTTNNCCGGTTCCTGTCTGGGCCAGACCCACGAGATCCTTAGTCCCGCTCAATAAAACAGGAATCGCCTTTTCCTGTATGGGGGTAGGTTGGGTAAATCCAAGCAAGGCTACAGACTTCAACAGTTGCTCACTTAATCCCAACCCTTCAAATGTGCTCATACGGTTCAAAAATTTTGCGCAAAGTTACTATTTTCTATTGGGAAGGGGGTTTTTTCAGGTTGACGGTTCACAGTTGACAGTTGACCGACATGATGTGTTAATTCGCAACTGAATTCCCTCAACCGTCAACCGTCAACCTTCNNGTCAACCGTCAACCGTCAACCGTCAACCTTCTTCAATATCTTTCCAATCTTATTCGCATTCTCCATGAGTTCCCGGAGATATGTGTGATTCTCCTTTTCCAGACAACTTTTAAATTTCCTTAGTTGCGTAATATGTTCGTTCAGCACATCCAATACGTTTTCCCGGTTCTGCATGAATATTGGCGCCCACATGGAGGGACTACTTTTCGCAAGTCTTACCGTGCTTTCAAACCCGCCACCGGCAAGCTCAAAGATGGCATCCTCCTCGCGTTCTTTTTCCAGTACGGTGTTCGCCAGCGCAAATGAGGTAATATGTGAAATATGGCTAACATAAGCAGCATGAACATCATGACTTTGGGCATCCATATACACCAGGGGCATGCCGAGCAACCGATAGATTTTTTCCATGCTGTCCAGCGCGTCGGGCGCTGATTTCGCTTTTTCGCAAATTACACAGGAGCGGCCCCGGAATGCCTCGTGAACCGCAGCTTCCGGCCCGCTGAATTCCGTTCCCCACATAGGGTGTGTTGCCACAAACCGGCTTCGCATAGGATGATCTGCCAATGCCTCGCAAAGAGCCCGTTTCGTGGACCCTGCATCGGCCACGATCTGCTTTTCTGTGATCAGGTCCATGATCGTTCTCATCACCGTTAGCGTAACATCCACCGGGATGGCCACATATATCAGATCACTTTGTTTAACTGCTTCTTCCAGCGGGAGCACTTCATCAATGATCCCCAAGTCGAGTGCACGACGTGCACTTTCCCCTGTTCGGCTGACACCAATTACTTTGCTGACGAGTTGATGATCCTTCAGGGCCAGACTGAATGATCCGCTGATCAATCCTACCCCAACGACAGTAACAGTATTAAACATGTTGAACTGATTTAAGGATGCCTGCCTGCTTTATGCGTGCTAAACCCTCCAATATATTCTCTTCCGATGCGCATAAACTTACTCTGACATATTCATTTCCTCCACTGCCAAAAATGCCACCCGGAGTTATGAAAACCCGGGCATTATACAAAAGAAGATCACTCAGCGCAAACCCGTCTTTCATGTTTTCAGGAATCCTGGCCCAAACAAACAGGCCCGTCTGTTTTTTAGAATACCGACAGCCCAATTCATCCAGCAGGGCCTCGGCAGCCAACTTTCTTTTGCGGTAAATGCTGTTGACTTGGTTATACCAGGACGTAGGCAGAGATAATGCCTTGACTGCAGCAAGTTGTACCGGCAAAAACATGCCGCTATCCATATTGCTTTTAAATCTCAACACCTCATCTATGCGTTCACCGGAGGCCATGAGCATGCCAACACGCCAGCCCGCCATGTTATGTGATTTACTAAGGGAATTCAATTCAATTACCTGGTTCCTGGCTCCATCCACACTCATAAGGCTGAGCGGTTCTTCATTCAGAATAAAACTGTATGGATTGTCATGCACGAGCAATACCTTGTTTTCCTTAGCAAAAGCAACGAATTTTTCAAATAATTTTTTATCTGCAACCTGTCCCGTAGGCATATGCGGATAGTTCAGGAAAAGCAGGACCCAATCCTGTCCCGGTTTTTTTTTCGCAAGCAGGGTTTTCAATTCTTCAAAATCGGGGTTCCAGTTATTCTTCTCCAGCAACTGATAACCGGATACGCTACCGCCCGCAAGACTCGCTGCACTTTGGTAGGTGGGATACCCGGGATTTGGTATGAGCACAAGATCACCCGGGTTGATATAGGTCATGCAGATATGCATGATCCCTTCTTTAGAACCTGCCAGCGGCAGGATTTCCCTGTCGGGGTCAAGGCTGACCCCATACCACTGAAGGTACCAGTCGGCCATGGCTTTTCTGAGGACCGGTGACCCTCTGTAACTCTGATAACTATGGGCATTGGGTTTAATACTTTCTTCATTCAGGACGCGGATTACGTCGGGGTGCGGAGGCTGATCCGGACTGCCGATCCCGAGACTGATAATCTTCGGCCCTTCCTGGTTGAGTTTTTCGATCTCGCGCAGTTTGCCGGAGAAATAATATTCGCCAATACCGTTTAAACGTTGTGCAGTGTTCATCATATTTTTAGGCTTAACGTATGAATTGTTGACGATTGACCAATTACGCATTCACCCCTTTTTTATATACCCCATAAATCTTAAAATCAGACGTAACGGGTTTTACCATCTTTACTACTTCATCAAACTGCTCTCTTGAATCGAATTCCATATCTGCATGAAAACTATATTTCCAGTCGCTCCCGGGAATTGGATATGATTGCAGTTTGCTCAGGTTTATTCCTCCCTCCGCAATAATCGTAAGAACCCGCGCCAGGCTTCCCCTGGAATGATCCGTGTGAAAGGTTACAGAGGCTTTGTTTGCTTCCATTTCCGGTTCCACACTTTCCTTTCTCTGCAGCACGAGGAACCGGGTGTAATTATTTTGCATGGTCTGAATATCCGGGGCAAGCATTTCAAGGTTAAAAAGTTTTGCCGCCAGCGCACTTGCAATGCCTGCAATATGTTTACTCTTTCGCTGATGAATGTGTTTTGCACTAAGGGCCGTATCTTCTGTTTCAATCAGTTTCCAGTCGTATTGATTTAAAAAATCAAGGCATTGGAGGATGGCCATTGGATGAGAATGCACTTCGTGGATATCCTTGAGTGCGACGCCCGGATTTACAACCAGGTTCTGGCGGATCTGCATGTAAATTTCGCCGGAGATCAGCAACTCACTGTTGCGCAGCAGGGAATAGTTGGGCAAAATGCTGCCGGCTATGGAGTTCTCAATTGCCATTACGGCCGCATCG
>PLEB01000332.1 GCA_003136915.1 Chitinophagaceae bacterium | reverse complement strand
ACCGCAAAAGAAGACCTCGAAAAGAAAGTGGACATCGCTTCTACTTTGAACGCGTCCAACATTGCAGTTACACCTGTTCAAGACAGGAAGAATGGTAAAGAAAAAGTTACAACCACAGCAAAGCGTGTTGACAAACTGATCATCTCCTTTGATGTGAATAACCGTATAGCTCAAAATGGCCAGACAGATGTTTATGTTTGCATCACAGGCCCGGACGGCAAACCAATTTCAGTGCCTGCATTAGGATCTGGAACATTTGCCAGCCGCGACGAAGGAGACAAGATCTTTACAGCCAAGGTTCCTGTTGACATCGAAGCAGGCAAAACCAAATCCGTTCAGTTTGCGTGGAAACAAAATACTAATTTCATGCAAGGCAATTACAAGATTGAAATCTATCATAACGGATTCAAGATTGGCGAAGGTGTAAGAGAGTTGAAGAAAGGCGGATTATTTAGTTAAGGTTAAGGTTCTTTATATAATAAAAACCGGGAGCTCATCATTGAGTTTCCGGTTTTTTATTGGCATTTAATGTAATTCGGTCCAGATATTCACTCTGGAGTTTAGGATTTGGACCATCTCCAGCTTTACTTAATCCTGGATTTGCATACTCCGAATATAAGCGAAGCCCTTTTTTGAAAATATTCTTAGGTTTGCATACACCCGAACAAATAATTCAGCCTCATGAATATCATAAATGATTTCGCCGAAATTGCTGAGAGCTATATATCCGAAAGCAAGAATAATCCAGTCTATCCCTCAAGGGAATCTTTAAAAAAAATGCATGAACTCGTTGAACCGTTTCCTGAAAATCCGATGGATGCATCCGGGGTATTGTCCTTGTTAAATGCTAAAGGTTCCCGGGCTACAGTTAAATCTACCGGCGGCCGATACTTTGGATTTGTTTGCGGAGGCAGCCTGCCGGCAGCCATGTCAGCTAAATTGCTGGCAACAGTTTGGGACCAGAATGCAGGTCTTTCTGTGATGTCGCCAATTGCTGCTTTATTGGAAGAAATCAGCAGCGAATGGCTCTTGAATATTTTTGGATTGCCGGCGAACACGGCGGTCGGGTTTGTAACAGGCGCGACTATGGCAAATTTTACAGCTCTGGCGGCAGCCCGTCATTCATTATTAAAAAAGGCGGGTTGGGACGCTGAAGGCCAGGGATTGTTTAATGCCCCTGAAATTACCGTGATAACCGGAGATGAAGTGCATGTTAGTCTCTTAAAGGCCTTAAACCTGGTTGGATTTGGAAGAGAAAGAATTGTCAGGGTCCCGTCAGATAACCAGGGCAGGATCATGGCCGAAAAGATTCCGCAATTTAAAGGGCCAACCGTTCTCTGCCTGCAGGCAGGCAATGTAAATAGCGGAGCATTCGACCCCATAGAAGAAATTTGCAGAAATGTAAACAGGGAAAATACCTGGATCCATATCGATGGCGCTTTTGGTCTATGGGCAGGCGTTTCCGAAAAATTAAGGCATCTCGTAAGGGGTATTGAACTGGCAGATTCCATAGGGACCGATGCTCATAAATGGCTCAATGTTCCTTATGATAGCGGATTGGTATTTGTAAAGGATAAACAAACTCTTTTGACTGCACTTTCAGCCTCGGCTGCCTACCTACCGGAAATCAGCCAAAGGGAACCACTTCAATTGGTGCCGGATATGTCCAGGCAAGCTCGTGGAGTTCCCATTTGGGCTGCCTTGAAATCGCTGGGCAGAAAGGGTCTGAGTGATATGATCGAAAGCAATTGCAGGCACGCGCGGAAATTTGCAGATGGTCTTAAGAAGGCCGGCTTTACCATCCTGAACGATGTGGTGATTAACCAGGTGCTCGTTAGTTTTGGCGATTCGGCCACCACGCTGGGTGTGATAAAAAGGATTCAGGAAGAAGGAACCTGCTGGTGCGGGGGAACAAACTGGCAGGGGAAAACAGCAATGCGCATCAGCGTTAGCTCCTGGGCAACCACAGACGAGGATGTAAACCTATCATTAGCCGCGATGCTGGGAGCTGCGGAAAAAGAAATTAAGAATCAGGGACAACCCATTCTAAACAAATGATAGGAAGAAAGTCCACGCCCAGATCACACCGGCATACAGAAGATCTATCAATTTAGCCCGAAGGGTAAGAAAACGGGAATTTTTACGTTAAATGTTTTCAATCCTTACCCGCCTTCCGAATTCAACCTTTACTTATAAAAATTCCAGATGAGATTTTTTATCTTGTTTTTTGCTGTACTAGCCTGCTGCTCCCAATCTTTTGGGCAGAAACGCTGCCCACAGTATTCCCGTCTATACACATTTTATAAAGGCAATGAACCCAGGCTCTTTGCCGAACCGCTGGGCCGCCGTCCGGAATTTCCTTTTTTGCAAAAAATAAACGGTGTAACAAGCCCGACCCTTTTTATCAAAGCTATCCGCGATACGGTGAAACAACATAAGTATGCAAGGGAATTTAAAGCATTTGATCTTTTATTACGCAATTCCGGATTTACACATGGCTACAAAGATCTTCACTTGAAGAGTGTTACCAAAGTATATATCAATCCGGGCACCCGGGGCAATCTGGGGTTTTATGATAAGGAAAAGGATGTGATCAACTACGAATATGTTATTCTGAGTCCTGCCGGAGAAGGCCCCCATGGTACTTCGGCCTGGAAGCTAACAAATGCCTCCGGGTGTTTTCTTTACATTCTGCATACCTGCGGCAATGGGTTTTATCCCAATGGATCTACTGGTGGGAATGAAGGCGGAGCCTGCTGCAAAACAATTTCGGTGCAGCCGCAGATAAATGTTCCGGAACAAAAGAACGACTCCGTGAAAAGGCCGGTACGCCTGACCATGAATTATTATGAAGGCAAGATCACGCCATCCCGCGAGAAAAAGAAAAACTATGATACGCTTGTGCAACTCATCCGGCACAAGGATACCCTGGTTTATTTTAAAGATAGAAATATTGTCCCCTGGAAACTCGAAGTAAATGGCCGGCCAAAACAAATTCAGGTTTGCAAGGATACCAGCATCCATTTGAATATTCCGATCACAGCTGATATTGCAGGGCAGACAGACACCAGCATGCCGGTGAATTATCTGATTGCCGATACGGTTTACAGATCCGAAACCACTAAATTCGAAAAGACCTGTCACAGTAAATGGGAAATCGCCATTGATGCAGGCAGGTCATTTAATTCCATACCAAGACTGAACGATCCTACCCAGCATACCCAAACCAACGGCGCCCAGCTTTTCGGAGAATTTGGAATTTCAAGGATTTTAAGTCATTGGTTTCAGCTTGGCATTTCCGCGTCTTATTTAATACTTTCCTACCAGGATGATATCCTTTATCCCGGAACGGTGCCGGGAACCTACAATACGGTCTATCTGGGTAAACCAATCATTCCTGTGAAGTTATTTGGAAAATTCACTTTATCCAGGAAGCCTACCGGTTTTCAGGCCAAGGTATCCCTGTCACTTGGCTATTCTATTCCGACAAACGGTAAAATAGTGGACAATGGCACCACGCTAACGACAAATCCCAATCTGAAAGGAGATTTCACTGCGGGATTTAAAATGGGTGTTGATTATTTCTTTTCCTGCAGATTCGGTGTGGGCTTTGCTTTTGAAGGACAGTATTTCAATAATAAGAGCGATCTGATAAATTACAGCATTTTCGCACTTCCCGTTACCGGAGGAATAAGATTAAGATTTTAGGATCTAAACATTTCCTTTTTTCAGTTCTTCCTTTGCATGGTTGGCTGCCCTGGCGGCAAAAGCCATATATAATATAGATGGGCTTTGGGTTCCGGTACTGGTCATGCAGGCGCCATCGGTAACAAAAACATTCTTGCAGTGATGTAACTGGTTCCATTCATTTAATAAGGAAGTCCTGGGGTCCCTTCCCATCCTGCAACCGCCCATTTCGTGGATATCCAGGCCCGGTGCCTGCTTTGTATCCACCGAATGAATATGGTCGCAGCCGGCTTTTTCCAGCATCTCCGCACTTTGCGTCAGAAAATCCTTAACCATTTTATCTGCATTGTCATCATACCCGATAGAGGTTATCAGTTGAGGAATTCCCCATGGATCTTTTTGATCGGTACTTAAACGAACGTGGTTTGATTCCCTCGGCACGGTTTCGCCCTGCATGTACATACCCGCCATCCAGGGACCGGGTTCGGTAAGTGATTCCTTATATTCAGCACCAAGTCCGTCGGAAGCGTTACTAAAAGCTTCGGCTGAGCGTCTCGACCAAACAAATGTCAGGAAGCCACCCAGATAATCCGTATCCCTTTTATGCAAGTTCCGGTAATTAGCAATAATTGGATTTGTCGGGTTACGGCCGTAGACGTACTTATCTTCGAATCCTTTAAATCTGCCAGAAACATTTCCCCGGTAATTGTGAAAAGCCATGAACTTTCCCAACAAGCCGTTGTCATTTCCCAATCCATTTGGGAAACGGGATGAAGTTGAATTCAATAAAATCAAATTGGTATTTAAGCAAGCCGCATTCACAAAAATTACCCTTGCAAAATAATCGGTGGTTTTCTTGCTGATATCATCTATAATCCGCACGCCGGTCGCCTTTCCTTTTTTTTCGTCGTATATTATTGAGTGCACTACGGAATGAGGACGCACCGTAAGGTTCCCGGTTTTTTTTGCCCAGGGTAAGGTAGAAGAAACCGAACTGAAGTATCCTCCGTAAGGGCATCCGCGCGTGCATAGATCGCGGGCCTGGCACTGACCCCTTCCCTGTTGCAAATGAATCTCATTGGGCTTTGTTAAATGCGCCCAGCGGCTATGCACCATAAAGCGGTCTTTGTAATTCGCGTGGATCTTCTGCTGGATCTCCTGTTCCACGCAGCTCATTTCAAAAGGAGGGAGGTATTCTCCATCGGGCATCGCTTCCAGGCCATCCTTACTGCCGCAAACGCCGGAGAATATTTCCACGTGAGAGTACCAGGGCGCAATATCCTTGTATCTGATCGGCCAGTCAACAGCATATCCATATCTGGCGGGAGCAGTAAATTCAAAATCACTCCAGCGCTGGCAGGCGCGACCCCACATAATGGATTTACCACCAACCTGGTAGCCCCGGATCCAATCAAACGGTTTTTCCTGCACATAAGGATGCTCTGCATCCTTTACAAAAAAATGATGCGTATCCTCGCCGAAAGCATAACACTTGCTTATGATCGGATTGTCTTTTTTTATTTCGAGCGTGTTTTCGCCACGGTGTTTGAAATCCCATGGGTCCTTGGTAGCGGTAGGATAGTCCTTGATATGTTCAACATTTCTTCCTCTCTCCAAAACCAGTGTTTTGAGTCCGAGATCGCACAATTCTTTTGCGGCCCAGCCACCGCTGATCCCTGATCCGATAACGATGGCATCAAAATTATGTTGGTCAACGGAGTCAGCACCCGGCATACAATCGTTTTACTGGTGAATGATAGCTGATCCTTATTCAGAGGAAAAAATCCTCAAACCATTTCTTTTTTATTAAAAAAGGAATAAGAAAGGCATTGATGCTCATAATAACGAAAATCCCTGTCAGGAGACCTTTGAAGTCATGTACATAACGTGAATTTTGTGAGCTCTCCATGCCGCTGACCAGCCAGAGGACGATCAGGGTGACGCCAACCGTGATTACAAGGTAAATCAGATCACCCCGGGCAGAAATTCTATGAAGAAAAAAATAAAACAGGCCGATAAATACAAAGATCAGATTGATAACAAAGATGATACTGGACACGTTGACAATTTCCGGGAGCGGAAAACCGGTGGATAAACGGAAAAAAATATTATAAAACAAACTGACGATCGTTGAAACTAAGCCGGTAAATAGTCCGGTCATCAAAGCTTTTGATAAGGGCGTCCGTTCTACGAAACTGTTCATTTATTTAAATTTTTGGTTATCAATCCGGGGTCAACCAATTTATTTGGTTTCAAAATGGACAAGCAAATTTAGGCAATCGGAAATAACCGAAAGCGAAAAATTGGAATTCAGTATGGCGATGGGCTTACGGAGGTCCAGCCGCCATCAATTACCAGGCTCTGACCGGTAATATGCTTTGCTTTATCGGAAACTAAAAATAAAGCGGCGTTTGCAATATCGGAAGCATAGGCAGGTCTGCCCATGGGAGTTATGGCCGACCAGGTTTTTTCATATTGATCATCTTCCATTGTTCTCTCGGTAAGCGTTGCGCCTGGCGCAATCGTGTTGACATTGATCTTTAAAGTCGAAAGTTCCACGACCAGGTTTTTTGCCAGCATTTCCAAAGCAGCCTTGCTCATGCCATATGCTGCCAGGTTTTTATGTGCCTGGTGGCCGGTAACGGAAGAAGTAAATAAAAGCGATCCACCCGATCCCTGTTTTTTCATTTGATTTGCTGCTGCCTGGGCCAGGAAGAAAACGCCACCCAGATTAACCTGCAACACCCTGAAAAAAGACTCCGGCGGATAGGTTAAGAACTCTCCAAATAGGGTAATTCCGGCGTTGGCAATCACGATATCCAGCTTCCCGAATTCAGCAACTGCAGTGGAAACCATTTTTTGGATAAAGTTCAGATCACCGGCATCGCCCCCGAGGGCAATGCAAGGATGATTGTTTTCTTTGCGGATCTGGCTGACCGCATTTTCTGCGAGTGCAGTATCGAGATCATTCAGGATGACAATGGCGCCAGAATCTGCAAGCCGACGGGCGATTTCAAAACCAATGCCCTGCCCTGCTCCTGTTACGATTGCAACCTGACCAGCAAATATTGTATCTGACATAAAAAATCAGATTTTAATTTTAGTGTGAATCTTTCAATACCTCACTCCCGCTACCGCCCTTCAAAAAATCAAGGTCAGCGCCGAGGTGGGCCTGTTCAACATGCTGGCGGAATAACCAGGTATAACCCCGGCCCGCCGCCTGCTGCATGGGTTTTATTTTTTTTCTTCTTTCCCCGATTTCTTCTTCAGAAATTTCGACGCACAATATTTTATTCTTCACGTCGAGCGTAATCGGATCACCGTTTCTAACGATCGCCAGATTTCCTCCGATAAAGGCTTCGGGCGAAACATGTAAAACCACGGTTCCAAATCCTGTACCGCTCATTCTCCCATCCGAAATTCTCACTATATCCGTTATTCCTTTCAGAAGTAATTTCTTGGGTATGGACATATTCCCTACTTCCGGCATGCCGGGATATCCGCGCGGGCCTACATGCTTAAGCACGAGCACACTATTTTCATCCACATCAAGATCCGGGTCATCAATCCTTGCTTTGTAATCATCAATATTCTCAAATACCACGGCCTTCCCCGTATGCTTCAATAGGGATGCACTCGCAGCGGACGGTTTGATGACGGCGCCGTGCTCGCATAAATTACCTTTCAATACACAGATGCCTGCCATCTGATTAAAAGGTTGCTGAACGGTTGCGATCACTTCGCGATTGTAGCAATCGCTATTTTCATAATTTTCAGAAATGGGTTTCCCGCTAACAGTAATGGTATTGCCATTCAGAAATGAATGAAGCTCCTTCATTACGGCAGGAATCCCTCCTGCATAATACAGGTCTTCCATAAAATATTTGCCTGAAGGCTGAAGATTGGCTATCAACGGAATTCCCCGGGAATCTGTATCAAAATCGTCTATGCTCAACTTTACACCAATACGTCCTGCAATGGCCAGTAAATGGATTATAAAATTAGTTGATCCTCCGATCGCGGCATTCGTGATAATGGCATTTTCAAATGCCTCCCTGGAAAGTATATCGGATAACTTCAGGTTTTCCTTTACCATTTCGACAATCCGCATTCCGGAAAGATGTGCCAGGGTTTTTCTCCTGGAATCTGCCGCCGGAATGGCCGCGTTCTCTGCAAGTGAAAGTCCCAGTGCTTCCGTCATGGATGCCATCGTGGAAGCCGTGCCCATCACGGCGCAGTGCCCCCGGGAGCGCGCCATACAAGCTTCCGAAAATTCCATATCCTGCTGAGACATTTTTCCGGCTCTTAGAGCCTCAGCGAATCGCCAAACATCTGAAGTGCCGATGTCAGTTCCCCTGAATTTACCCGTGAGCATCGCACCACCCGAAACAACAATAGACGGCAGGTCTACACTGCACGCTCCCATAATCAGTGCCGGTGTTGTTTTATCACAACCACAAAGCAGCACAACGCCGTCCATCGGATTTGCCCTGATGGATTCTTCAACGTCCATACTCACCAGGTTCCGGTAAAGCATGGCTGTTGGTTTAATCAGGGTTTCACCCAGGGACATGACCGGAAATTCAACAGGGAATCCGCCAGCTTCATAAATGCCATGCTTGACTGATTCCGCAAGTTCCCTGAAATGCGCATTGCATGGAGTCAGTTCAGACCAGGTGTTGCAGATGCCAATCACGGGCTTTCCTTTGAATTCATGTGAAGGAATGCCCTGGCCTTTCATCCAGGCACGATAAATAAAACCGTCTTTGCCTGTTCTGCCGAACCAATTACTGCTTCTTAGTTTCATTTGTTGAATTAAGTGAAAACAATTCCATTTTATCCGGAATGATCATAGATCGTATTATTGAATGAATATAGAATTACGAAATAATAAT
>PLEB01000069.1 GCA_003136915.1 Chitinophagaceae bacterium | reverse complement strand
ATAGTGCGAAATTTATAAATTTGCATTCCCATCAAGGAGATTTACTTTTTACTTTTTACTTTTTACTTTTTACTTTTTACTTTTTACTTTTTACTTTTTACTTTTTACTTTTTAATTTTTAATTTTTAATTTTTAATTTTTACTTTTCAAACCGTAATATTTTCCACTTTAAATTTCAACTTCCCGGCGGGCACAACGACTTCTGTTACCTCCCCGATCTGCTTGCCTAAGAGTCCTTTTCCAATCGGAGACGAAACTGATATTTTTCCCAGTTTGAGGTCAGCCTCCTTCTCAGATACGAGATGGTAAGTGGTCTGTTTTTTATTGTTCAGGTTGGTTACGGTTACTTTCGTGAGAATAGAAACTTTGCTGGTATCGATATTTCCTTCTTCCAGAATGCGCACATTGGCCAGATCTGATTCCAGCCGCTGGATCTTTGCTTCCAGCAATCCCTGGGCTTCTTTCGCCGCATCATATTCAGCATTTTCGCGCAGGTCGCCCTTCTCCCTGGCTTCCGCAATTGCACGTGAGGCAGCCGGCCGCTCTACTGATTTCATTTTCTGAAGAAGCGCCTTAAGCCTTTCTAAAGCATCCTTTGTCAGATAAGTGATTTCACTCATAAACCCTCCTTATTGTTTAGATAAAAGAAAAAAAATACAACGCCTTTTGGGAAGCGTTGCATTTGTACAAAGATAAGGATTCCATTTGCAAATGATTGTTTCCGGATGGGCTTCGCTCAATAGAATTTCTTCATTTTAAAATGGAACTTTTTACATATCAATTTCAGAAATCATTGATTTACAATCCAATAAGAATCCCTTCAATTTTCAGCCTTTGCTATGCCAACGGATTCAAACGCTGGAATTCAACGGGTTGAAACCTGAAATCCTGGGCTTAATCAATGCATTTTTGGACGATGGAATCCTGTTCGGCTTATCCTTTTTCAAATCGCAGCAGGGATATCATGATCAGTGTTTAAATATTCAGTTTATCAAGCACTACCTTGGCCATCTTGTAAAAAGCCTCCTCACTGTATCCGGCAATATGTGGTGTGATCAATACATTGTCGAATGAGAGCAATCGGTTCAATTGATCCTTCTCAGCGGGCGTATAATGATCCAGCTGCTCGTTTTCAAGCACATCCAACGCAGCGCCAGCGATTTGGTTTCTTTCCAGAGCCCTGATAATAGCTGCCTCCTCCTGAATCATGCCACGACTGGTATTGATAAAATAAGGGCTTCTTCTCAAAGAAGCGAAAAAAGAATCATTTGCCAGGTGATAGGTTTCCTGGGTCAAAGGGATATGCAGACTAATCACATCGGCATAGCGGCCAAGCTGATCCATGTTTGCTTCCCTGATATTTCCTCGTGCAAATCCAAACTTGTACTTATCATAGGCCAAAATGGTAACATCAAAAGAGGAAAGCAGCTTTGCAAATGCCGATCCCGTGTTACCAAAGCCGATGATGCCTACAGTCTTTCCACTCAGCTCCGTGCCCCGGTTGGCTTCCCGGATCCATTTTTCCTCATGGACCTCCCTGAATGCCTTTGGCATTTTATTCATTAAGGAAAGCAGCATGCCAAGTATGTGCTCCCCAACGGCATTGCGATTGCCTTCCGGGCTGCTCACACACAGAATGCCCTTTGTTTCTGCAAATGAAACATCAATGAGTTCCATTCCACTTCCCAGCCTTCCTATCCATTTCAATGAGCCTGCATGTTCCAATATATTTTTGTCCACCTTTAACCTGGTCGTTACAATCAACCCTTCCACGTCCTTAATTGCAGACTCCAATTCTTCATAAGTCAATTGAGGATGATGCACAATTTCAAATCCACTGGCGGATAATCTTTCTATCAGGTAGTCATGCACTTTTGCGGTGATCAGTACTTTTTTCATCCCCGTGATTTTTTATTTTTTATGCTGAACACGAAACGCGAAATACGAATAGTCGGGCATTGAATTAACTTAATCCATTTCAAGGCCAAATTTAAGGTGGATTCTGCCTTATTCGTTACCGTTCAGCGTTACGCCTTTCGCCTTCAATGCATTTTCCAGGTAAGATCCGCAAATTCACGTACACTCAATTGTTCTGCACGGCGCCCAAATATTGCTTCCTTCAATACTTCTTCGCTAAATAATCCTTTCACGGCGTTGCGCAACATTTTTCGCCTTTGATTGAATGCAGTTTTCACCAATAAGAAAAACATTTTCTCCGTTTTTGCAGGAAGCGGATCGGGTAAGGGCGTTAACCGGATAACCCCGCTTTTCACTTTAGGGGCCGGAGTAAAAGCGTGCGCATCCACATCAAATAAATATTCCACCCGGTAGAATGCCTGTATCAGAACACTGATCACTCCATAGGTTTTATTTCCTTCGTGTGCTGCAATACGCTGTGCAACTTCCTTCTGGAACATTCCAATTACATGCTCCACATTTTCTCTCCAGTCTAAAATCTTAAAAAGAATCTGTGTCGAAATATTGTAAGGGAAATTGCCGATAACCGTAAACCAACCGTCAAAAGGCATCTCCATTTTTAGGAAATCTGTTTCGATCAGGCGATCGGCCAAAACAGGATAAGTGTTTTTTAGATACATTGCAATCTCATGATCTATCTCGACGGCTCTGAAATGAATATTCTTGATTTCAAGAAGGTACTTGGTGAGCGCCCCTGCGCCGGGACCGATTTCCAATAATTGCTTAACGGGAAATTCAAGCAATGCATCCACGATGCGATGGCAAACCCGTTCATCTTTTAAGAAATGTTGTCCAAGTGATTTCTTCAGGTTCATGGAAGTTGGCGGATGGGTCATGATTGCAAAAATAAACGATCCGGTCAGCCTAATAATCGTATTTTTAATCCTCGAAAAAATGAGATAATGAGTATTCCGCAACAAAGACCCGTCATTGGCATTTCTATTGGTGATATTAATGGCATAGGGGCCGAACTCGTCATAAAAACTTTTTCAGACAATCGTTTGCTGGAACTCTGCACCCCCGTGCTGTTTGCATCCAACAAGCTCATAAATTTTTATCGTAAGTCCATTCCGGAATCCAGCTTCAATTACCAGAACGTAAAGGACCTTTCCCGCGTATATCATAAACAAGTGAACATTTTCAATTGCTGGGAAGAAGAAGTGAGCATTACGCCGGGTCAGCTTAACGAGACTGGCGGCAAATATGCCGTAATATCCCTGACAAGTGCCGTGGATGCACTAAAAGATAAGAAGATTCAGGGCCTGGTCACTGCGCCGATCCATAAAAAAAATATCCAAAGCAGTGAATTTTCCTTTACAGGCCATACCCCTTACCTGATGCAGGCTTTTGGAATGAAGGATGTGCTGATGCTGATGAGCTCGGAAAATTTCAAAGTCGGCCTGGTAACCGAACATGTTCCTGTAAGTGCAATTGCAAAACACATTACCCGCGAGGCTATTCTTTCCAAATTAAATATTATGAAAGATTCCCTGATTAAGGATTTTGGAATTGATAAGCCACAAATTGCGGTGCTGGGGCTCAATCCGCATGCCGGCGATGAAGGATTGATTGGAAGAGAAGAGGAAGACATCATTAAACCAGCCATCAAGGATGCAAAACACAATATGCTGGTTTTTGGGCCTTATAGCGCCGATGCTTTTTTTGCGCATAACCAGCAACAGAAATTCGACGCCGTGCTGGCAATGTACCATGACCAGGGCCTTATTCCGTTCAAATCACTTTCGTTCGGAGAAGGTCTGAACTATACGGCCGGACTCCCGGCAGTCCGTACTTCCCCCGACCATGGAACTGCTTTCGATATCGCCGGTAAAAACAAAGCCGACCCTACTTCTTTCATGACCGCAGTTTTCGGTTGCCTGGATATCCTGGAAAAAAGACGTGAGTTCAGTGAAAACCATAAGAATCCGCTAAAGAAAATGGGATCTGTTGTTCTTGCCGGCGCTGAGGATGAGAAAATTGACGAATCCGGAGGGGAAGAACGGGGGATAGTAATTTGAAAATGTGCTAATGTGCTAATGTGAAAATGGGTGGGTTTGAATGTTAAAGCTTTATATTAACTCCCTGATTAATAGCCAATTCCATTTAAAATTAAGCAACCCCTCATTCCATGGTTTGCCTTCCCATTTTCACATTAACACATCAGCACATTAGCACATTTTCCCCTCCTTTCTTGCAAATTCCAAAACAGCAGACTATCTTTGAATTACCCCACCCCTATACTTGATCGACACCCCCCGAACAAATCTTTTCAGGATTTCTCCAATAGCTATGTGAACAATTTCGCAGATTCATCTGATCCTTTCTTTGAATGACCGCTGTTCCCCTTTACAGCTAGGCATTATTACATTGTTCACATTCTGAAACCTACAAAATGAAAAGGATCATCAGGTTCGCGTTGCTGCTGTTACTGGCAATACCGGCAGGTTTATTAGCTAGTGCCAATCCATCTTTTATTAAAAATACTTCTTTCGGCAATCCGGGAGACAACTCAAACAGCATCATCCTTCACGGGACGCTTGCTGTTTTCAATGCCGAGTATGGCAGAAATTATTTTGAACTGAACTGGAATGCCGTTGCAGGCAACTTCAGTTATTTCGAGATTGAAAGAAGTCTGGACGGACAAATCTTTGAAAAGCTCGGAGATGTGAAGGCAGGCGAACTTTCAGCAGAAGGCCAGTATGTTTTCCGGGATCACTTTAAAGCGATTACGGCAAGACATAACGATTTTTATTACCGTTTGAAACAATTCGAAGCCAACGGGAGCTTCACTTATTCCAAGACACTGATTGCAAGAATGTATAATACCAAATCACTGGCTTCCCTGAGTGTTACGCCGGATCCGCTGGCGAATGACATTATGGTAAATGTGCAATTGAATGAAAAATCTTTTGTCATAATGAAGGTGCTTGACGAAGCTGGAAATATTTTATTAACTGAAGGACAGCATGCGGGCTATGGCTCCAGTACTTATACTTTGAATGAAACACATGACTTGCCGAAAGGTATGTATACCCTCGAGGTAACCGTGAACAGCCGGGAAAGACTTGTCATGAAACTTCTGAAAGGATAGTTTCCGGTAACCGCTTTTACCGGATATTTCAAGGCCCTTGCATTTTTAATGCTTAGGGCCTTTTTGATTGACGGATCATTCATGAATCATTGGCAATTCTCCATTCACTTGTCCGTTGTTACGTTCACTGTAAGGTATGATTGAAGACTTTTCACATAATTATGAAAAGCTTTTTTCCCTTCAGTTGTGATCTTACACAAGGTGCGCGGATAGTTGTCCTTAAATTCCTTCAACACTTCAATATAACCTGCCTCCCGCAATTTATTGATCTGCACGCTCAGGTTCCCCGCAGTAGCGTTCGTGCGTTCTTTAATCACAGTAAATTCAGCATCTCCACTATTCATGAGCAGGGAGACGATGGCCAGCCGCAATTGGGAATGAAGAACGGGATCGAGATCTTTGAATGGAATCATTTTAATTTTTTTGTTGACGGTTGACAGTTGACGGAATTCAGGAACGAATTCGCACCTAAAGGCCGTCAACCATCAACCGTCAACCGTCAACTTTCTTAAGAGATCACTGACATTTAGCTAACTCTTCCTCCGCTCTTGCCTGTCCCCAATCAGG
>PLEB01000068.1 GCA_003136915.1 Chitinophagaceae bacterium | reverse complement strand
AGGTAACTAAAATGACGAGTAATCTCTCCCTGCTCAACCATCGTGGCTCGTGCAATGATGGGGGAATCTTCTTTGGGAAGTTCTTCCAGAACGTACTTAATGAGTTGTTCGCCAAAATACCTCGAGGCATCCCGCGGCAATTCATTGGGCAGATTTCCCAATGCCATTACATCGATGGAGCCGGGCAGATATGGCGCAGTTCTCAAATGTGATATCTTATCAACCCCGTATACCGGATTTTCGATAACCGCATTTCCGAGATTGCAGGGAACAGAACCACCTATATCGTCAGTAATATCGGCAATGGTTTGAATCCTGAACTCAGGTGAAAGCAGGTCCTCCCATTCAAACAAACGGGGCATCCGCGTATCCCAGAAGATGCCATTCATGAGAATGTCCGTCGTTTTCGCATAGGGAATGAAAGTGCAGATGTACTGATCCGGGTTATGATGAAAGTGTTCCCGCTGATAACTACCGTTCGATCTATGCCGGTAAAGTGAATTTCCCTTCAGCTGAGTAAAAACCGGATAGGTAAAATTCCTGGCAAGGTATTCATCCGGTTCAACTTCAATAATACCCAGCAGATTCATAATTTCCAGGAGTCCATGTGCTACCCTACCGGAACCAGTAATGGCCACTTTGATATTTGGAATCCTTAAACCGAAATAAGAGTGGATAAGCTGGCGAAAACTGGGTTGCTGGTAAACACGGAACAGTGAATATTTCCCGGTGCGGTTTCCGTATGCCATAATACCATTATGGGCTCCGACCACGCCGGCAAAAAATCCGAAACCCAGGATGCGCTGACCGTCTTCGTGCTCCATGCATTCGTAATCAATCAGGGTTATTTTTTTTTCGAGGATTCCTTGAAAAAGTTCACGATTATAGGGCTGCATTTTACGGGTATGCGAAAAAAACAGGTATTTCTTGCCTGGAATGAGCTGATCCGTATTCACCTCTTTTATACCAAATAGAAAATCGCAATTGCTCAGATCATCGGTCAGTTCCGCACCGGCCATCAAATATTCTTTATCCGTAAAGCAGCGTTCTGCTGACGGCTGAACATATATTTTTACTGAAGGGAAGTTTTTCTGCAACCACTTGCACTGTGAAGGAATAAGCGCCACGCGGTGGTCATTAGGCACTTTGGTTTCACGAATTAAGCCGATACGCATCATTAAAGCCGGGTTTAGCCTGGCAAGTTATTATAAAATTGGAAGCTAATTCCTGCCATGTATTCTTTGGAATTAAGTAAGAAATGGGCACTCGGGGAAAAGCCGGACTGTATCAGCAACCTGGAGTGAACTGAGGTATTTCAGTTCGTATAATGCAACGAATTAATGAAAAATTCGTATATATACACCGACTGGGCTCCTTTACTTATCCGTGTGGAGTTGAATCCATCAAGTAAATATCTTAAAATGACTAAGGGTTTTTTGTTCCTGTCATTCATTTTTTTATCATGTCATCTTTGTTCCCAAAATCTAAAACTATCAGAATTAAAAAGCTATACTTATTCATTAGAATTAAAAAAAGAAAGTAAAATTCTGGGATATGGTTCCGGCTTCATCATGGAGAAAAATGGGACTTATTATTTAGTAACCTGTTTTCATCTTTTGACCGGAAAGGATCCAATCAGCAACGTGCTCTTACCTCAAACAAAAGAATCTCCGGATCAGGTAGCTATCCTGTTTCGTTCTAAAAGCGGCGGAAGGGTGAGAACAGTTTATTCCCTGCATCGCGGAACCAGGGACGCCTATTTGTACATTCCACATTATGATATCGCCGTCCTTCCGCTTATTGATATTGAAGCTGATAAATTAAATATCTATTCAATGAATGTAAATGAAATGGGAAATGATATCGCGGATCAGGAAAAGGTTGTTTTGTGCGGGTTTCCAATAAGCAATGCGAAACCAGGTACCATGCCGGCGATATGCAATTCAATAATTACAAAACAACCAACGGAAAGGGACCTTGATTTATGCATCAATACATCTATTCCCGAAGGCTTTTCGGGCGCACCCATTTACCGGGTAAATCCAGATAATGAAATTCAATTAATCGGCGTCTACAATACCACCTCGGTAAGTAATAATATTTGTAAAGCATCGGGAGTTGCAAACACCGTTCTAAGGGATATTCTCTCATTTTTCCGGTAATAAATCCGAATCTNNAGAGATTATATAGGACTATTACAGGAGGAGGATTGAACTCTCTTACACTGATGAAATTTAAAGGGCAGTCGCGAGACTGATAAATCCTTATCATTCAAGCCCTCATATTCTGACTGCCGCAACATGTTTCCGGCATGGCCTTTTTGCTGATTGTTTCTTATTGTTTACAATCAGTTGATTCACTATCAGTTTACTTTTTGTTTTGAAACAATTACATTTGCAGCCCTATTACTCTTTTTACAATTGCCCAGATGGCGGAATTGGTAGACGCGCCAGACTCAAAATCTGGTATTCGCAAGGATGTGCAGGTTCGATTCCTGTTCTGGGCACCAAAATGCCGAAACCCGCTCTGGTAGCGGGTTTCGCTTTTAAAGGTTCGATTCCTGCCGTCAATGTAAGTCGCATTAGAAACAGAAATTGACTTCATACTATTTAATTTTTTTGGTGATCGCTTCACACTGACCTTTTTGTTTTTAGTTGCTTATCTTTCATATATGATTGCATCAGTTCCCCTTGTCTCCCCGAAACCGTCGATTGTCGTGTCCGCGAAAACCCGTATCCTTTCGATCGATCTGCTTCGCGGCCTTGTTATGCTCATTATGGCCATCGATCACCTGAGAGACCTGCTTCACCTGGGACATCCCGACCCAACCGACCTGCAAACGACAACACCATCCCTTTTCTTTACGCGTTGGATTACCCACTTCTGCGCTCCGACATTCGTCTTCCTGAGTGGCATTTCCGCCTTCCTTGCGGGGAGGAGGCGGACCACGGACCAGTTGGCGGGCTTCTTGATAAAAAGAGGCTTCTGGCTGATCCTTGTCGAGGTTTTCATCATCAACCTCATCACCAAGGCAGATCCTTTTTACCACGTGATCGTACTTCAGGTAATTTGGGCGATAGGCGCCAGCATGATTCTTTTGGGGCTGTTGGTTTGGGCAAAAGTAGGCCCCAAGGGCATCGGCGGAATCGGGCTGATCATCTTCCTGGGGCACAACGTCATCGACCTTCTGCACAACCAAATCGTAAACACAAACCTTGTCTGGAGGCTATTCCTCTCCGCCCGCGGTTTCAATGCTGCAATTCCGATCGGCCAGGATCGCTCCCTGATCGTTGCCTATGCTCTGCTGCCCTGGACAGGTGTCATGCTGGTCGGATATGCCCTGGGAACGCTGTACACAAAGGAAGCCGTCAAACGAAAACAGGCCCTGACAGCCATCGCACTTCTTCTGCTGTCTATTTTTGTAATTTTCCGTGCTTTCAACATTACGGCGACCCGGCTCCCTGGTCCATCCAAAAAAACACGATGCTGAGCGTCATCTCCTTTTTGAACGTAACCAAATATCCCTGTTCGTTGATGTATCTGTGCATGACCCTGGGGATTGCGCTCCTGTTGCTGGCAAAAGACGAAACTG
>PLEB01000437.1:4679-4899 GCA_003136915.1 Chitinophagaceae bacterium | reverse complement strand
CAGTCTGGTGGCTTTTCCTGCAGCAGGAATTCGTCTATAATGGCGACGATGGCACGTTCAGCCCCGGCGATCAGACACGAAGGGAAGGAATTGATTTTTCTGCACGCTATGAATTTACGCATTGGCTGTATGCTGATTTTGATATCAATTTCTGCAAAGCAAGGGACGTACAGGCAGCCAAAGGGCAAGACTATCTGCCGCTGTCTGTTCCTTTATATAG
>PLEB01000437.1:0-4671 GCA_003136915.1 Chitinophagaceae bacterium | reverse complement strand
AGCTTCACGCCGGGAATGCCCTTTTTTGCAAAACTAAAATTCGCTGTATTTTTTTGAATGAAGTGCAGCTTGTTTAGATTTGATCCGGCAAGGATCATATTTTTACCTTATTACTCCTGTACTTAAATAAATATCTTTAGATTATGAAACAAAGAAAAACAATAGTGCCAGTAGCTCACTTCATCGTTCGTCTAACATCCCTTTTATTTGCATTCAGTTTATTATTTTCCTGCAAAGCCCGGCAGGGTGAATCCATTCGGCTTAATGGAACCTGGCAACTGCTATCAGGAACCACGATCACAAGAGGTGTTTCGGCCGTTACGGATTACACAAAAGGCAAGATGATGATCAAGATCATCAATGATTCGCATTTCGCTTTTCTCAGCCACGACCTGAATCCCCCTAAAGATTCGTCCAATCATTTTGACGCCGGAGGGGGCAGCTATTCCCTGACTGGTGATCAATACATCGAACACCTGGATTATTATACCGACCACAACTGGGAGGGAAAGCCTTTTACTTTTACTGTTTCCATAAAAGATGACACGCTGATACAACGCGGCATTGAGAAGGTAGAAAATGAAAATATTAACAGAGAGATTATTGAGAAGTACATCCGGGTTAAGGGATAAGAAACGCATTAATGGAACCGTTCGGAGTACAAAAGGCATCAATTTAGCATGCGGTGTTTCTCACATTTCTCATCAGACCCAGCTAGATGAGAAAAGTTCCTCCTGAATTCATTGGTTTCGACAATTAACTTCTACGTCGCGCATTGCGTGGCCCTTCTCTGTACAACCCGCCTTGGATGACCGAGGTATGAGTAATTTAATCTACAGCTCATTTTTATAACAGGTACAGTAATCTTAGGATTAAACCTGAAACAAGCGTCTAATGCAAGAATCACAGACGTAAACTCAAAGAAATTTTACAATCAGAATGTAAATGAAAAAAGTAAATGTATTTCGGTGGTATACAATTTGCAAATAGTATTAACAAGACCCGTCATTGAGATTTACCATTTAATTCCAAATATAATTATGGGTGCTTCCTTGCTTTGAAATCTTCCTATAAACTACTATTAATGATGCCATTTGATTTAACAAAAACTTTCACCTTCAAAAATTAAAGCAATGAAAAACGCCAACATTATCCAGTTCAAGAAATCCATCCTGTTTTTTGCACTTTTATTTATATCTGTGGTTTTATTGAATTCATGTGCGAAAAAAATAAATTTCACTGGTTCTTCGATAGTCCCGGCAGCCGAGGGCAATGTTAAGATTAAAAAAGACAANNTGCAGAGAGTACAAGTAAAAATATCGGGCAAATAACCACGTCTTCGAGTATGCTTTCAAAGGCACTCAAAGCCTCGCTCACGGCAGTAACCCCATTTCAGCCAACCCGGGTTTTTATAACGGCGGAAGATGATGGTAATATTCAATATCCGGGAACTTTGGTTGTTCTCAGTACCCAGCATTTCTGATTCCGCCCAGGTCATAAAATTAATATTTCCCGTTTAGAATTGAAGAAAATGAACTGAATGAACGGGCAAATATTGGGGAAGTGAACTGCACTGGGTTCGAACCAGTGACCTCTGCTCTGTCAAAGCAGCGCTCTGAACCAACTGAGCTAGCAGTCCGGCGATAAAAAGTATATCTCAAAAATAACAGATCTTCCCCGACAAAAAATTTCTGATCCGGAAATAAATTTCCAGAATGATATAAGGCGTATATATCATTTGAACGGCTCCCTCTTTCTTCTATTCAATTCTTTTTGAATCAGGGCAAGTTCCCGGCCTGTTTGTCCGCTGAGAGAACTATTCTCCTCCGCCCTTCTCATAAGGTAGGGCACCACGTCTTCAATCGGTCCGAAGGGCAGGTATTTGCTTACGGAACAACCCGCTTTGGCCAGGTTGAATGTAATATTGTCGCTCATGCCATATAGCTGGGAAAAATGCACATGCGGGTGATTAAGCGGAAGTCCTTTTTCCAAAAGCAGTTGCGTTGCATGGAGGTTGCTGTATTCATTATGACTGGCAATAATTACTGAAATATGATCCAGATGATCCAGGCAAAAACTAACTCCCGAGTTATAATCGCGGTCGGTCGCTTCCTTATTTACCTGGATAGGAGAAGGATAATGTCGGACTTCTGCCCTTTCCCTTTCCTTCTCCATATATGCTCCTCTCACCAGCTTAACACCCAGCACAAAATTCTTCAATAGTGCCGCTTCCTGCATATCTTTTAAGAATGAGAGCCGGTCGCGTCGATACAATTGTACCGTGTTAAACACGATTACTTTTTCTTTGTTGAATTCCGCCATCATCTGTATGCTGAGCACATCCACAGGATCCTGTATCCAGGTCTCTTCAGCATCTACGAGTATGCCCACATTTTTTGCGGCTGCTGCTTCGCAGATCATCTGCATCCTGGACTGAACTCTTTTCCACTCAGCGGATTCTTCCTCAGTAAAGGATGCCAGGGCCGCAGCGTATCGCTTCATAAGCGGACCTGCTGCCGATTCCAGCGAACTGTCGAGTTTTTCAAGCAATTCAAATCGGGCAAAACCCGTAACCTTAATACTCATGAAAGGAATATTCGGTTGGGAAGATGCATAGTTGATGACGCGGATAAATTCCGCGCATGCATGGTCGAAACCCGATTCGCCATTCTCTCCGCCCTCAACACCATAATCCAGGATCGCCTGAACATGGTAAGTGGCCAGTTTTTGTGCAATCGAAGCCGTTTGCTCCAGGGTCTCACCACCCACGAATTGATAAAAGATTGTATTTCGTATAATTCCTTTGATAGGAAGTTTGGCCCGGATCGCCCAGGGTGTTAACCGGATCCCCCATTTTACCAGGAAGGCTTTGCCCATACTCCGGAAAAGAAAACGCGCTTTTTTAAGTTCGGCATCGGATTTATATTCAAAAGCATTTATTGTGTTATCGAAGGAGACGAGCGAATCAGTCATACTTGGTTTTTGACAGTTGACCGTCAACCGTCAACCATTCTTACGACGGCAAATTTAGCAGAAAACTCCTTAACCAATTATTGCTTATTTTCGGCCCGCTGCGAATGAAAATTATTCAAACCAATATTTATAAGCTCAGTATCCCGATGCATCCATTCAGCATCGCGACAGGCACCATGTATAATGCGCAGAATCTCTTTATAAGGATCCACACAGACGAAAACCTGACCGGCGTCGGTGAGTGTTCTGCTTTTCCCGTGATCACGGGCGAGAGCCAGGCAACCTGCTATGAAATGGCAAAAGAATTTGCTGCACTGTGGAAAGATAAAGATCCACTGAACATCCCGGCCCGTATGGCCGAGCTCCACGCATTCACCGCATTTAACTCAACGGCGAAAAGCGCGTTTGATATGGCTTTGTACGACCTTGCTGCAAAAGCAGACGATATTCCGCTATATAAATATTTGCACGGGTCCCGAAAACCACTTGAAACCGATCTCACGATCGGTATCCAGGAACCCGAGGCCATGGCTGCTTCCGCAGTTGAGTTTGCAAAAAAAGGAGTCAGGATCATAAAGGTAAAACTTGGCAAAAACGGAGACCGCGATATAGCATGTGTAAAACAAATCCGCGAAGCTGTTGGTGATTCCATTCAATTGCGGATAGACGCCAACCAGGGATGGGATTTCGAAACGGCAAGAAAAGCTTTGGGAGAAATGGGAAAATATAATATCCAGTTTTGCGAACAACCGATGCGTCATTGGAACGACCATTTGTTGCCGGACCTTAGAGCATCATCTCCTGTAAAGATCATGGCAGATGAAAGTGTATTTGATCATCACGATGCGCTCCGCCTGATAAGGGCCGCGGCATGCGATTATGTAAATATCAAATTTGCAAAATCCGGGGGCATCCTGGAAGCCCTGAAAATAAATGAGGTTTGTGCGGCTGAGCAAGTCCCCTGCATGATGGGCGGCATGCTCGAAAGCCGCCTGGCACTTACAGCCTTCGCACATTTTGCAAGCGCACAGGATAATATCGAATTCTATGATATGGATACCGCATTGCTCGGGCACAAAACCGATCCCGTAACCGGAGGTATAAAGTACCGGGGTTATTTCCTGGAGATTCCGGAATCTCCCGGCATAGGTGCAGATATAGAGTCCGGATTTCTGGATGGATGCGAACAAACACAAATATAAAATCAAGTATTGATCCAATGAAAAAAGCACCACGCGAATCACAGATCATCATGACAGAGCTCGTTCTTCCGAACGACACCAATGTATTTGGGAAGCTGATGGGCGGCAGGCTGATGTATTGGATGGATATCGCAGCCGCCTTATGCGCAACAAAACATTGCAATGCTGCGGTTGTAACGGCATCGGTTGACAATATCTCGTTTGAAAATCCCATCAGTCTTGGTAACGCGGTCCATATTGAAGCCAAGCTGACCCGGGCTTTCACCACTTCAATGGAAATTCATTTAAGTGTGTGGGGTGAAGACTTCCTCAGCCGCCAACGTTACAAAAGCAATGAGGCCTATTATACTTTCGTTGCATTGGCCGGCGATAGCAAGCCCATACCTGTTCCTGAAATTGTTCCGGAGAATGAGGAAGAAAAAAAACTATTTGAGGGCGCCTTAAGGCGGCGCCAGCTGCGACTGGTCCTGGGTGGAAAAATGAAGCCTGAAGACGC